>CALGBN010000432.1 GCA_937877765.1 Candidatus Bathyarchaeota archaeon
TTTCAAGCAGAAGACGGCATACGAGATGTAGAGAGGTCTCGTGGGCTCGGAGATGTGTATAAGAGACAGATCATCAATCAATGATTTTAGGGAAAACAGCATCAAAGGACCCCAAGACATCAACGTAACAGGCTACCAGCTAAGCATATTCGGATTAGTTGAAAAACCGACCAACTATTCGTATTATGAGGTGCTTGACAACTTCACTAGCTACAAGAAGGTATTGACTTTGAACTGTGTGGAGGGGTGGAGTGCAACTGTTCTCTGGGACGGTGTCAAGGTAATGGATTTGGTGAAATCAGCTGATCCCTATTCGTCGGCTGAGATAAGCATATTCCACGCTGAGGACGGATACACTACAAATCTTACCATCGATTACATACGAGATAACGAGTTAATCCTAGCCTACAAGATCAACGAGGTAACGTTACCGGATGAGAATGGTTTTCCATTCATGCTTGTAGCTGAGTCTAAGTGGGGATACAAGTGGTGCAGATGGGTGACAGGAATAGAACTCAGTGATGACACCGAATATGAGGGCTACTGGGAGAGCAGAGGATATAGTAATTCTGCTGACTTGAATGATTCCTTCTGGGGGAACTAGGTTGAGTAGACAGATTCGTGAATGGGTTCATACTCTTCTGCTAGTGGCTACCTTTCTCTTTCTGGTTTCAGGCATGGGAATAACTGAGCCCAACCTAATGAACGCAATAACATTACGGCTCCTGACAAAAGAAACAAGCTACAAGATACACAGCTGGTTACTATACCCATTCACAGCCTTACTTGTAACCCACATATACCTAAAAATATCAAGAAAAAATAATAGAAAAGAGAACTAGGTGCTCATGGCTAACTTTTTACCAAGCTCACGACAATCATCTAATACTCGCTGACTTGGTGAGCCACTAGAAATTACGGCTTCTCCAACTTGATCACCAAGACGGCTGAACAATGACAATGAATCAACGGCTCTTCCACCGCCCCCATGAGACAGGAATAACCCATATGGCTTCCCAGTATAGCCGGGTTTGTTTCTCTGGATATACCAGTCGTCAAGGAATGTTTTCAGGGTTCCAGCCATGTAGCTGAAATAATCAGGTGTTCCAATGGATATCATATCATATTCTGGGTACTCCGTGATGGGATATCTTTCCTCGTTAGCATTATGGACAGATACAGTACATCCTGCCTCACGCAGTCCTTCCGCGACTGCTTCAGCCATCTTACCTGTGTTGCCGTATTGTTGAGAATGGAATAGAACAAGTGCTTTCATATTTAAATGAAAAACACGGGTGTTTATGAAGCATTACCCGTTTTCCAGAAGATACTGCTATTGATGTATTCCCGGCGTTTCGAGTCGCTCCAGCTCTCCATCCTGCTTAGATTACTCAGACGGTCAGCAAACTTGACTAAGACAGCCTTGTGAAATAGCACGTTATATTCATCTGTTGGATTGAGGTTTGGGAACACTTTACTATGCTCGTTATGGGTTACCATCTTCACAATCTCCGCTATATTGGGCGTGAAGACGTTACGTAGTTCCTCATAGGTAGTATCCGTGTCCTCTAAAACATCGTGTAGGAGACCGGCGCAAAGAATCTCGGTATCATCCGAGACATCTATTAAAATTCCGTAAACCTGAACCACGTGAGCGAAAAAGTAGGGTCTGCCTTGATCATCAAGCTGTCCCTTGTGGCGCTCGCTGGCGAACTCAAGCGCTTTATCCACTAATCCACGATCTAAGGTGTTCTTCATCAAGTCTATTCAGACCTATAATATAGAAAATGAGTAAAATAATCTACTCTAGGGTCAGCATTCCTTTTCTGCTGAGCCAATCTGCTTGGTTTCTTGTATAACGGAAGATGATGTCTCCTTTTTCCTCTGACTGGAAATCCCATGGACTCACTAAGACTATATCGCCTTCGCGGACCCAGTTTCTTTTCTTCATCTTGCCTCTTACTCGACAGACACGAGTTTCCCCGTCCTGACACTTAACACTCATTCTTGCTTGTCCATAGTTTTTCTTGACGACACCTAGTACATCGTACTTGTTTGGCATCTTGATGCCCTTTCTGATGTCGCTTTCGTTTTTTACTAGTCTCTTACCCACGGTAATACAAATCCACGCCAACTATCTGGGGGCTTCATATAAATGATTCGAAATATTATCAATAGAAAACTGGAAAAACAGTAGAAAGTTTATGGTTTTTTAAGGAAAATCCTTGAAACTCTGATATTTTGGCTGGGTATTAAAATAAATACAGTTACAGTGATTCTGGATAGTGGAGTGTTTAATGAGATATATTCCCGGGTTTCCTGAAATGCTTCGACTAGCTGAAACGAAGCTAACCCATAGATTAGATGGTAAAACCCGCATTAGGTTCATAAAGGGGTACGATGAGGGTGTTCAAGCTATCATACACAGTATAGACAGGGAGAAGTTTAGGGAAGAACTCAGATACACGCCGCTTGAGATAGAGCAGCGGATGATGAAGCCCGGTTTTCTCTGTCTACTAGTTTACTTAGAGGATAAACCAATAGCCTTTGAGTATGGTTATGATGAATCTGATGGCGTTTACTTCTCGGACAGCCAAGCAACTTTGATTGAGGGAAAAGGAGTTGGTACCACCCAGTTCGCCCGAGATACTGTATCTCTACAAAAATGGCTACAAACAGATCAAGTTGTCCACTGAGGAGCGTGATGACCAAGGACGTACATTGAGAAGTTTCTGGGAGCGCATGGGTTTTAGAGCAATAAATCGGGACCCTGATGGGAACGTGGATATGATTATGGAACTAACCCCTAAATCAGCACAATACCAATATGAACACTATATCATGTCAAAATAATTCACAGATTTCTAGTTAATCCATCAAAAAAACCCTATATACCAAACAGAGAGAACTTAGCCTAGACAATTAATGAGATGAAGACGACACAGGTACAGACCTTTAGTGCGTTATAGACGCCCATATAGAAGATATGGGTGTAGAAGAAGACCCAGAGTCCTCTTGTGGCTCCTGTTATTCGGTTTATTTTGGCGGAGGAGGTGAAAGTACTGAAGAGTCTAGGTAAATGCCCGAAATGTGATGCGGAGCTTAAGGATAGTGATGTTGAGGAGATTCACTTCCGTGGAATAGTGATAAGCCACTTCGCCTACAGGTGTAACAAATGTGGATACATAATTGGATTCGGCACAACGTTCAGGGGCTAATCAAAGAGAAAAATAAGATAATCTTTCTTACCCCGTAATTTTATCATAAAGTTTTCTTGTATGCATTCGTTTATCCGTACTATGCCGGATA
>CALGBN010000433.1 GCA_937877765.1 Candidatus Bathyarchaeota archaeon
ACAGCAACACTATACCAGTGCGAATGCGGGAAAACAGTAAAAATCAAGAAGCTTAAAGGCTCAGTCTAAGCATGCTAACTTTAGACTCTTTATTATTATTTCTGCTCTCTACCCATTTCTTAAGAACTTCTCTAGCCTTTCTTATCCTGTTAACCTCGTCTTCCAGCTTTTCTTTTTCGGCTATTTTCTCCAGGGACACGTAGTCGATGTTTTCTCTCGGGTTAAGCTCTACACCATTTTTTGTACGATTTACCCTGGCTGTAGTTAAGCCCAGGTCTAGGGACACCTCCGTTTTTCCGTTCAGCAGATTCTTTGCGGTGTCCGCGGTCAGCATGGGGGGAGGTCTCTGAGGCATCTCTTACGTGGTTTCAGTGTTTTTAACTGAATCATAAGGTTTTTCGCTGGCTACGCCGGCTTTCACACGCGCCCTAGAAAACGTTTTTCGTTTATTCTCTGTCTGTTTCATTCCAGCGTTCTAGTTCAGCGGAACAGATCAAACATCCATATTAAAAACATAAATTCAGCGAATATATTTTTGACGTTATTAACGTGTTCATATAAATTTGGGAGCGGGTTCACGGAACCCTTATATGAACCAATCTGTCGTTTGTGTCCCGACAGCCAATGACATCAGACGAGAAACAGAACGGCTTCAAGGGCATGGTCAAGGAGGTAATAGACCAGATTCTACCGCCCAGCGACGTCGAGCTGGAGGCTATAAAGGAGGAGATCTGGGCCGACCTCTCTGCGCTGTACTACAAGTACGAGGACGAGGTCCAGAAGAAGGCGTTCAGGCAGGTCATGCAGGAGATCTGCGGCAAGATGAGCGAGGGCAAGTGGGACACAGTATACAAGAAGCTCTACCGTGCCGATCAGAAGGATAAGGTGTTCTAACCGGGCGGCGCCGGCAAACCAGCAGCTGTCACCGATAAGCTCTTTGTCCGGTTACAGATGTCAAGGTTTAAAAAGATTTCAACGCAATCAGTACCGGTAAGACTCGTTATCCATTGCGTTTCCCAACGTCAAGAGACGAGTCTTACCACCACCGAAGACCCGCACTAGACAACTTGCTGGGGGATTTGATTAACTGATTGTAACCGCGTACACCGAGTGCCTAAACAAAGATGCCTTGTGTCTCAAATATCTGGGATTTAGCCGTCAGGCGTGGCCTATGTACATGACGTCCCAGGGAGGCAGGTAATACTCGAAGTAGAGCATCTTCCCGTACTCTGTGTCCTCGTAGCCCGCGGCGGCCACGTTGAGGAGGCTGGCCTTAGTCAGCACCCGCAGCATCTCCTCCTGTGAGGGCGTCTTAGGCTCGCCGACCAGTATCTTCAGGGTGTCCCCCTCAAGCTTGACGGCCTCCACATCGATGACCCTGTCCAGCCTCTCTATGAAGTCCGCGACGTACTCGCCCTCGAAGGTGCGGTTCGTGCCGACGCCCCTGAGCCGGTCCAGCGTCTTCTTCGTCTCCTCGTTCAACTCAAACAGAGAAAACGACGGCGTGAATTAATCTTTACCTTCTGTGGTGCGTCCTGACGAGGGAGGCCGTGGAGAGAACCGCCAGCACCCAAGAGACCACGTTGACCATGTACCAGAAGTCCCTGGCCCACCACTTGTTCACCCGCCACAGGTAGAAGGGGAAGTCGAACACGTCGCCGGGGAACGCGGACGCTATCTCGATCTGCCAGAGGCTGGCCACGAGGAGCCCCGTGGATAAGATGATCCCCAGCAAACCAACCATTAAGCCCCGTATGGGCGTCTGTTCTCTATCAGAGGTCAATGCTAGCAAAGCCTCCGGTCGGCTGGTTATAAATTGTTTGAAAAGGTTCAGGAAAAATGGGAGAGAAAAGGCTACTTGAGTCTAGCGAGGTGGACCGAGCACGAGATGCACGGGTCGTAGGCCCTGATCATCACTTCGAGGTTGTTCAGCAGCTCGGCGTCATCGCCCGCGTGGTTCCCCGCTATTACTCGGATGTCCTTCTCTATGTTGGCGGCGTTCTGGGCCGTCGGCGTTATTATGTTTGCCTTGGCTATGCAGCCGTCCTCGTCGAAGGTGTAGTCGTGGTACAGCAGGCCGCGAGGGGCCTCTACGGCGTTTATACCCCTACCCTCGTGGGCCTCGAACTCTACGAGTGCCTCGTCTTCCAGCCCATCGCTGAGCAGCGCATCTATGGTCTCTATGCCTCTCTCCACGCAGTAGACGAGCTCCAGCGCCTGGCAGAAGTTGTTGCTCAGCGTGTTCCGGGGATCGACCATGTCGCCGTGTTCCTTGTATAGCTCTTGTGCGGTTCCCGTGAGCCTGTCGTGGCAGAGGTACACTCTAGGGAGCGCACCCACCATGAACGGGGCTCCGCCGTACGTCGAGTGCTTGGCGTAGCTGTGTCTGTGCACCTTCTCGTTGGTGAGCTTCTCATAGTCTTCCTGCGGGTGTCTCTCCCCGCCTGAGACCAGGACGTGTGTGCCGAGGTACCCGAACCTGTCGCCCGGGTCGATGGCCATGTGGACGTTGTCTGACTCGCTGTAGCCGGGGAGCTCGAAGTCCTTAAAGAGCTCGACGGCCAGCTCAGCCGCCGGCTGCACTTTCTCCAGCATGTTCTTCACGTTGGTGAGCTCATCCTCGGTGGGCACCTTGGAGAAGCCGCCGACCCTCTCGTTCATGCCATGTACGTCTCGCCCGCTCAGGGTCGTGTGTATCATGTTCCCAGTCTTCTTGAGGTTCAGCGCTTTCTTCACCGCGTCGGTGTAGTCCTCTGACATGGCGATGGCGTCCGGGTACCCCAAGAAGTCGGGGAGCACCAGCATGTAGACGTGGAGGGCGTGGCTCTCGATCATCTCGCCGTGTATCAGCAGGTCACGGAGCAACTCGGTCTGGCGGGTGTTCTCCACGCCGAACGCGTTCTCTATGGCGCCGATGGAGGCTAGGCTGTGGCTCGCGGTGCATATGGCGCATATCCTGCGGGTCATGTCGGGTATCTTCTCG
>CALGBN010000434.1 GCA_937877765.1 Candidatus Bathyarchaeota archaeon
TTTCCAGCAGAAGACGGCATACGATATGTAGAGAGGTCTCGTGGGCTCGGAGATGTGTATAAGAGACAGCAGCAAAGGTATTCATCACAATCGCAGGACTCGCAGCAGCACTACCCGGAGCAGTAGCAGCACATACCATCAAACCAGTAATCGGTGTACCCAAGGAAGTCAAACTCGGAGGGCTCGACAGCCTTCTCAGCATAGTCCAGATGCCAACCGGTGTACCAGTAGCCACTGTAGGCATAGATGGATCAAAAAACGCGTCACTTCTAGCTATTGAGATTCTAGCTTTACAAGACAAGAAACTAGCTGAGAAACTTAACGAGTACAGGGAGAAACGGGCCCGATCATAGAAAAATATTGCCTATAATTCCTTCTTATTCGTAAAAAACCACTTAAAACGGTTATTGTATTTTACGTGTTCCATGTGTAACTATTAATCATTTTTAAACCTATTATATAGACCTGAGAGCGTTACAATGTCCTATATGTTGCCTTTATTCTGTTTTAAAACCATATTAAGGTTATATATCCAAAACAGGGTGAAATAAAGCCTCTTTATCCGAAATCAATAAATAATAGGGGCGCATGTGTGTGTTCTGACCCCAGGTTTAGCGTAAAATGACGCCAAATTTGAGGCCAGACAGAAGATGACACAAGTGATACGCAAAGGGGTTTCGGCTTGGCTCAAAATCAATGCACTAGCTATCCTAGTTGGGATAGTAGGCGGTCTAGGTTCAGTAATATTCAGACAAATGATCGGATTCTTCCAGCACATATTCTTCGATATGCTGCTACCCAGGATTACATACATGGTGGGAGACTACAATATTGGAATTATTCTGCTCCCTACTATCGGGGCACTCATCGTAGGACCAATAGTTAACAAGATAGCACCCGAGACAAAAGGACACGGCGTACCCGAGGTCATCGAGGCAGTAGCCATCAATGAAGGCGTCATACGCACGAGGGTAGCCGCGGTCAAGATACTTGTCTCAAGCCTTACTATTGGTTCAGGTGGTAGCGTAGGACGAGAAGGACCAATAGCTCAGATAGGCAGCAGCTTTGGTTCGGCTCTTGGACAGTGGTTCCATCTTGATGAGTCGTATCAGAAGCTTCTGGTTGTCTGTGGTCTTAGCTCTGGTATCTCTGGGACCTTTATGGCGCCACTGGGTGGAGCCATCTTTGGAATCGAGGTTATCTATGGGGGAATAGCGCCCTATGATGTGATCCCAATCTTCCTATCTTCGGTTGTTGGTTTCTTTGTTACGGCTGAGGTGTTTGGATTAGCCCCTGCGTTCATCTTACCCACTTATCGTTTCACGAACCCATTGGAGCTAGGTTACTTTGTGCCCATCGGCTTACTATTTGGGTTAATCAGTATTGTCTGGACTCGTGGACTCTACCGTTTCGAGGATTTCTTTGATGAGTTACCCATCCCAGAATGGGTGAAGCCCAGTATCGGTGGATTCTTGACAGGCATACTTGGAATGTTCTTCCTTTCCTACGGTATACTTGGAACTGGATACGAGGGATTAGAGATGGCTATAGCCGGAGATCTATCCTTTAAGCTTCTAATAATTCTTGGAATAGTAAAACTCGTAGCCACAAGTCTAACAGTTGGTAGTGGCAGTAGCGGTGGTATCTACGCTCCAACCCTGTATATTGGTGGTATGTTTGGTGGAGCCCTTGGATTACTGATGGTTGGGTTACCATTTGCAGCAACAGAGCCTTTCGTATATAGCCTCATAGGTATGGCCGCATTATTCGCTGGAGCAGCTAGAGCACCACTCACCTGTATAGTGATGCTTCCTGAGATGAGTGAGAACTATTACCTGTTCCCACCGTTGATGCTGGCTTGTGCATCAAGCTACTTCATCAGCATGCTATTGATGAGAGACAGCATCTACACAATCAAGCTCAAACGCAGAGGCATAAACGTAGATAAGCCACTCAGCCCACTGCATCTGGTTCACGTTGCAGACGTAATGACCCCAATCGAGGATGTTGTATCTGTGAAACCTGATACGCCTCTATCTGTTGTAAACTTTATCATGTGGGAGACAGAGCACACAGCCTTCCCTGTAATAGACGAGAACAAGTACTATGGTATGCTGACATTCGAGATAATGACTCACACTCCAGAGGAAATGCGTGAAATCCTTACAGCAAAAGAGGCAGCAGACAAAGACCTGCCGATTGTACGCTTGGATGATAATATCTACTCGGTTATGGAGGCCATCAGTGAAAATGACTATGAGATACTGCCTGTTCTAGATGAGAACGGAGCCATACTCGGCTTGATCAGTGACAGTGATGTTCTTCAAGCCTTCAGTATAGGCGAGGATAAGATGAACATGTTCAGCTAACCAAATCTTTCCTGTTGAGGCTCTTTCCACAATGATGACAGGTCTTCTCATACCATGAATATGGTTCATTGCATGATGGGCATCGCCAGTGTTTCTCCTGCTCAGCAAGATACTTTTCGGCATCTGCCATCATGCGTACCATGTTTTGTCTGATGCTCTCGCCCCTCTCCAAGCAGAACTCCTCCATGCTTCGATACCTTTCGCAGCTATAATCCCAGAAAGAATCACACTTGTAACAAAAATCCAACCCCTTTTCTTCTAGGCACTTCCAAGGCCAGCACTTGCGGCAATTGGGCCACTTTTCCTCTTCAGGGGCGAAACAGCCATTGCATTTAACCTGATCAAGTTCTACTTTCTGCCACTTGGCTATCTCTCGTATAAATTCTCCACAGTCACGCTCTGCCCTGTAGACGTAGCAGGCTCCGCAGTAGATACCGCAACGTGAGAGTAGGTTTTTGTTCACGAAGAATAAGCGTGACTGTTTAGCTATAATGTTTTGTAAAAAATGGGTATGGAAAGATAGTATTGAACCCTAGTAGCTCTTTGGCTCGGGGTCACGCATCAGGCTACCTGCGGTACAGTGGATACTTCCGCTGTTCTTGGGGCGAACTAGTGTGGCTACATCAACCTCAATTACCTCGATGCCTATGCTCTCAAACCATTTGGTGGCCTTGGGGTTGCCCTCGTTCACCATGATCTTCCGTGGCTCCAGCACTACCCCTGTGTTGGGGGCTCGCTTCACGTATGGGTTCCGTGGGTCACGTGTATGCACCTTTACGCAGACTTCTTCCGG
Source organism: Candidatus Bathyarchaeota archaeon (assembly GCA_937877765.1). GTDB lineage: Archaea > Thermoproteota > Bathyarchaeia > TCS64 > TCS64 > RBG-16-57-9. The sequence goes on from CALGBN010000434.1 coordinate 3,163, forward strand.
TGGGTCGATGAACTCCCAGTTCATCTCGGTTTCCATCCACTTCTTCAAGTAGGGATCCAGCATCCGTGGGTCCTGAACCGTGGTGTGTCTGTCCACCAAGCTGTAGTGGCTTGCTGCTATTCTTGAGCCATATCCGGGTTGGATTCTTACATCTACTTCTGGGTCTTGGAGTTTGACGATGTTGGCGAACTGGATGTGTCCTGACTCGTTTGCCCTCATGACCGCTGGTTCCTGTGTGTTGCTTCTTGGGAAGTGTACTCCGATTATGAGGTGTTTTTCATCCATCCACCCGATGCTGCCGCCTTCTGCCATACCATAGTCTTGTATCATGCCTACTACTGGGCATCCGAGTTCAGCAAGTGTCTGGTAGGTGTATTTTTCCTCGCCTTTTCTCATCCAGTCATACATTCTGAGGATGATCTGCCCATAGACCCCAGCGTGACATACATCATCAGTGTATATCGCCTTCACCTGATACGGAGGATCATTATCCTCTGGTTTACGGATAACCACCTCGACGCCTTCCGCTTTATACGCGTCAACGAGGTTCAGGTGATCCTCCACAAGATCATCCAGTGGAATCTTGGACGCCATCCTCCAAGCAGGAAGATGACTCTCATAGGGTGGGAAAGGTGTTTTCTCGCCAATGGTCTCGAACTCTGGTCCGGGTCTATGGAGCATTACCACGCGTAGCTTGCCTACGTTGGTGTTTGCTTTCCATTTTCTGCCCCAGACCTTCTCCATTTCGTCCCCGAAGTTGCTTAAGACTTGGGGGTGATACTCTATGTACTGTTCTCTTAGGCTGTAGCCGGTGTTTTTCTTGAACTCGTCATCATCTACCGCCATCTCAGCCTGGAACTCGCCTTCACTAAGTGCCATAAAATCATGAATTGATACACGTTTCTCGTATTAATCATCTTGGAGAGACTACTCGTGTCTGAGTGCCTCAACAGGGTTCAGGCTTGATGCCCTCCAAGCGGGCTGTAGTCCGCTGAGTACACAGGTTATCATGGCGAATCCTACGATGAGTATTCCTAGGCTGGGGGATGATGCGCTGGGTATATCGCTAAAGTGGCTGATAATATAGCTGAGTGTAAACCCGAATAGGGCTCCTATGATACCTCCTACTACGCCTGTGAGTAAGGCTTCGCTCATCACCATCTTCATTATATCCATGCTTTTGGCTCCGAGGGCTTTCATGGTGCCTATCTCCTTGGTGCGTTCCATGATGCTCACTGTCATGGTGTTGATTATTCCTACTCCTGCGACTATGAGGCTCAGTCCGGCTATTCCACCGAGGACAGCTTTCATTGTGTTCAGTACGTTGTTGAGATTTGCCATGCTCATTTCCATTGTCCAGACATCCACATAGCCTAGCTTCTCCCTGATTTTATCGGCCACTATTGGTACTTGGTTGATCTCTTTTGTACAGAGTTTAATCAGGTGAATAACTCCATCTGTCTCGTACATCTGCTCAAATGCCGACATGGGGATATACATGCTAGCGGAGCTTTGGCTTCCCATTCCTGATGCAGAGTTTGTCATGATGCCTATGATCCTGAACGTATACTGATACTCTTGTCCACCACGAATATAGGTCACTTTCACTCTGTCACCTATCTCGTAGAGGGGCTCATCGACGCCGAAGGGCTGAACCAGTGATTCGGTGACAACAGCTACTCCCTTATCGTTTCTAGTGATATATCGTCCTTCAAGCAGCTTCCATGCACCGGAAATCTGGAAATAATTTTCTGATACTCCCGTCACACTCGAATAATAGTACTGACCATGTGCCTTGTAGGCGCATGTTCCACCAAAATTCATGGGTGAGGCATTCTCCACGCCGTCGATTGATTCTATTATCCGCATATCCCTCCAATCAAGTTGAACCGGTGTTCTGTAGCCTTCATTTGACGGATAGACGTTGATCACGTTTGGACCAAACCCCATTATCTGGTCTGAAATATCATGCCTCATGCCATCTGTGACGCTGATGAGTCCACCTACCGCGGCGCAGCCGATAAGAATCCCCACGAGGTTCAGGAAGAACCTGATCTTCTTATCCGTGGCAGTGGTGAAGCTAATCCTAATAACATCATCCAGTCTCACAGAGTCAGTCTCCTATTCATCCCGTAAAGCCTCCACAGGATTCAGGTTTGAAGCTCTCCAAGCAGGGTAAACACCGGATAACACACATGTAATGACTGCGAAACCAGTCACAGTAACCGCCAGATCAGGTGTAATCTGGGGTGGAAGACCGATATACCCTCCTATGGCTGCGCTGAGTCCATACCCTATTACAGCTCCAAGTCCTCCACCGATTAATCCAGTTACAACTGCTTCACTAATAAACAGGAATAATACGTCATGGTTGGTGGCTCCAATTGCCTTCAGTACACCGATCTCTCGGGTACGTTCCATGACGCTGATAGTCATTGTGTTTACGATGGTTACCCCTGCAACAAGTAGGCTGATGGCGGCGATTCCTCCGAGAACCGCGTTTATTGTGCCTATCAACTGGTCTACCTCCTCCATTATCATATCCATAGAGTAGTAGCCTAGATCATCAAACTCCTCATCGATATACTGCTTTATCTCCTCCACCGCTTCAAGAGTCTCGGCCTTCAAGTCAACAGCAGCGTATTTTCCCCGCACATCATAGGTTTGCTCATAGTAGCTAAGAGGGATTATTATCAGGTCATCTATTCCCGTTGAGGCTACCCCTGAAGTCAGCTTAATTATCCCCACTACTCGTACCGAGTATTCAATGGTTTCACCGTTAACAACCGAGGTGAGCCTGATTTTATCTCCCACACTATATCTTTGTTCATCATCAACATTCCATACATTACTTCCAAGTAATGCTACGCTACGATCGCTATTCTCAAATAATCGTCCATCCTCAAGCTTGTTCTCGCCGCCGTGAACAATGAAATAATTGAGGTCAACCCCGGCAACTTGATTACGCTGAATCTCACCCCTATAATCATATGTAGCATAACTCCCAGCCATAACAGGCGCAGCAGCTTCGACGCCGGGAATATTCTTTAGTCTATTCAAGTCTCGCCAGTCTAGGACATTAAACGCCTCATCGCCCCCCGCCACGGGGAAGACTTGGATAGTGTTTGTGCCAAATATGGCTATGTCATCTACTATACTGGTCTTCATCCCACCTGTCATCGAGATGATGCCTGTGACAGCTGCGCAGCCAATCAATATACCAATAAAGTTGAGAGTGAATCTGAGCTTCCTCTCAGATATACCCTCCACAGACATGACCACGAAATCCAGTATATTCATTAGATTTCCTCAAATTGTCTAATCATTAATTTAACGGGTTCTACCTGAACTGGCACCAACGTATTGGCTTTTTCATGACTATTCATTTCATTAATGCATGAGAGTCATGTTTTAGTTATAAACGGTTTTCAAGATTATTACAGAATTGCGTCATAATCACTGCAGGTCAAAGAACATTTATTGGGGTCTGGTGCCCCGATGGGAGCCCAAAAAGGGGGTTGCTGGTCGGAAGGAAGAGAGAGGGGTTTACGCTTTAATTCTCTTCAATGGCGGGCTCCGGATCGGGGCAGTCAGCATGCTAGTAGCCTATCCCTGCCTCGTTGGCTACTTGGTTTGGCTTTAACGGGTACTCTAGTACCTTCAATAATGCCTTGAGGGATTGTGTGAGGGCTGATTCCTTCTTTTCCGGTTTTTCTTCGGTTGTCATCTTGACGGTTGAGAGACCCGTGTTTTGGTTATAAACAGTTTTTCAAGATTATTACCTAATTTGATCCAAATCCATACCTACTCTCACAGTATCCAGAAGGAGTAGGTTTTAAACATCCATCTGCAAGAATATGCGTAAGCTGGTTAGAATGGCCCACCGAAACCGTCACACTAAGCATGTTATCCAGTGGCTTATCGCTGGATCACGTGGCGGTGTAAACAGGGGCAAGATTCTTGAGACACTCCGTGAGGAGCCTATGAACGCGAACCAGCTTGGCGAGGCCATTGGCGTCGATTACCGTACCATCAGACATCATCTGGAGATCTTGGAGAAGAACGGGATGATCACCAGTATGGGTCCACGGTATGGTACCATGTACTTCATTTCCGCAAATCTTGAGGATTCTTGGGTGGATTTTGAAGAGATTTGGAACAGAATTGGAACAAACAATAATAGTGATGGTGATTAGCAAGGTGCAGATGAACAGGAAACAACAGATCGCTCTCCTCATAATCGGGGCTTACTTCGTGGTCAGCGTAGCCGCGAACCTAGACCAGATGTACATTAGTGAGGATGAGATTCTCTTCCAGTTGCTTAACGATGAGCGTATACTGATTGACCCTGACCTTGATCAGCTTGATCAGGAGAACCTGAGTATTCTCAGTCGCCAGATCACGAACTATGTACAGGGCAAGATACTCATCTCGGCTGTCAACACCATACTGTTGGTTTACCTGTTCGCCAACTACCTAGACATGTATCGCACTACTAAAAGCAGCTTCACACTGGGCTTGGTATTCCTCAGCGCGGCTCTTCTCAGCTATAGTTTATTCACGAACCCTATGTTGCTGAGTATCACCAGTGGGGACGGTGGCCTTCAGATAGTACAGTACTTCAACTTCCTACCAGACCTGTTGACCACCATGGCGTCAACGATACTCATCTACCTGAGCCGACAATAGCTAGAGTTCAGCTATCTCCATCATCTTTACGTTTTATGATTCCCTTAATATCATATCTGCTCTAGTTTAAGCCCTGAACTTCAATGGTTTTTATATGAAATGTAATCGAGCATATCTATTAGATGACGCTAAAAATATATCATGGTACAGATATGCCCAAGCTGCAAAAGATCAATATCCGATGAAGAGACACATGTCCCCATTGTCAAGCAAAACTTGTGACCGAGAAAAGTTGTCCCTTCTGTAAAAGACCTATTAGCGGCGAGGACACTGTTTGTCCACACTGTGGAGAGTTATTGATCTACGAGTACCCGAAACAGGTTACAGCAAGGCGTAACGCTGTTTTGTTTCCTCTTGGGTTTCTGTTGTTGTTTTCGATGGCTGGTCACTGGTATCTAAACTGAAGAGGGGTAATCAGTCCAGATAACGTGTTTAGCATCGGCTTCGTTATTCTGTGGCTTATTGGATTCGTCCTGTACGGAGCATATATCGGGAAGGGTGACAAGGATTTCTGGTTTGGCAAGTAAACCATCCCGGTGTTAAATAATACCGGCACAGTATTTTCATTGAGAAAAATGCAGAAGTACTACATCGGCTTGGATAGCGGCACCCAGAGCACCAAAGCCATCATCATGAACACAGAGGGACAAGTTCTAGGAAAAGCCTCACGTAGCTACGGCTTGATCAAAGGCTTACCTGTTGGTCACATGGAGCAACATCCCGAGATATGGATACGTGAGACCCTTGCAGCCATCAGAGAAGCACTCGACGTGAGCAAGATTGACAGAAACAACGTGAAGGGTATCGGTGTCAGTGGTCAGCAGCATGGCTTTGTTCCTCTTGATGAGCTTGGACGTGTTATCCGTCCAGCCAAGCTCTGGAATGATACCAGCACAGCCGAGGAATGCCGCATCATCATGGATCGTCTCGGAGGGCTTGAGGAGACGGTCAAGCTTGTTGGTAATCCGATGCTTCCTGGTTATACTGCGCCCAAGATACTCTGGTTGAAACGGCATGAACCGGAAAACTATGCTAGGTTGGCGTATGTGCTTCTGCCTCATAATTACATCAACTATATGCTCACTGATGTTGCAGTGATGGAGTATGGTGACGCGTCAGGCACTATTTTGATGGATGTCAAGACACGAAGATGGTGCAAACCAGTCATCGATGCAATCGATCCAGAGTTAGACGAGAAACTGCCCATGTTATACCCCTCAGATTCACCTGTTGGCTACTTAAACCCGAAGGCAGCACACAGTCTGCACCTTAACAGTGACGTATTGGTCTCGGCTGGTGGTGGTGATAACATGATGGGCGCAGTAGGCACAGGGAACACCTCACCGGGAAAAGTTACTGTGAGTCTAGGCACCAGTGGCACTGTTTATGCTTACTCTAAGAAGCCTGTGGTTGACCCAGTTGGCGAGGTTGCGGCTTTCTGTGACTCGACAAACGCTTGGCTTCCAATGGTCTGCACTATGAACGTCACAGTAGCCACAGAACAAGTACGAGGACTCTTCAAACAAGACTACAAGACGCTTGAGAAAAAACTCTCAGACAGTCCAGTAGGCTCAGAGGGCGTACTCTTCTTGCCTTATCTTACGGGTGAACGCACTCCAAGCATGCCCGACTCCACGGGAGTACTCTACGGACTAAACCCAGTCAACTATACTGAGGCGAACCTTACTCGTGCCACCGTTGAGGGCGTAACCCTTGGACTCAACTATGGGCTCAACAGGATGAAGGAACTTGGTATAAACCCTTCAGAGATAAGGTTAACAGGCGGAGCAAGTAGAAACCGTGTCTGGGCACAGATATGTGCAGACATATTTGATACAGAGGTCGTGGGCTTCAAGGAGTCTGAGGGTGCTGCTCTTGGCGCCGCCATTCAGGCGTATTGGTGCGATGGGATAGAGAATGGTTCGGGTGAAGCGATCTCAGCCATCACTGATAGACTTGTCTCGGTTGATGAATCAAGCAGATTGTCACCGATGAAGACTAACTCAACGAAGTACAAGGAAATCCAGAAACACCATGATGCTTTGCGAGACCAGTTATTCAGGTAAGTTATGAGAAATCAAACACTTGACACACATAGAATCTGTGAAAGAGATGTATGTTAACTCTCTTGATTTCTCCTGAATAATGCAACCGAAAGATACACCAATAGAACGCAGAACCCTGTCAGGATAACTGTATCCGCTAATATGTTGTCTGATGTAGCGGTCATGCATGCTCTCAGGGCTTCAACCGAGTAGGTTAACGGTAGTAGCCTCGCCAAATACTGTAGTAGGGTAGGCATTTTTGCTAGAGGCAAGAAAATACCGCATAGGAATATCATGGGGAACCTGAAATAGTTACTCAGGGTCTGTGCCTCGAAAACCTCCTTAACCGAGACAGCTACAACCGCTCCCAGCGCTGAGTGAGCTACAGCAGTCAAAATCAGAACCACGATGAACATAGACAACGAGGTAACTTCAGCACCGAGGAACAAGGTAGCAAGCAGCGTCATTACAATCGAGATTACCAGTCCAAATATCGTGCCCCCGAGGATTTTGCCAACCAGAATCGAAGTGAGACTGATGGGCGCAAGCTGAAGCCTCTCAAGAGCTCCTACACGCTTTTCAAAAGTGATCACGATTGCCTCCATGCTGGTGGTGCCGAAGAGCGTAGCCATGGATATGAGTCCAGGCGCTAGGTCGGTTAAGCCCTCTGGGTTTCTCAGGCTGAAGCTTAGTGCTAGCACTATTGGGAAGAGTATGCCCCAGCTGATGTTGGGTGGCTTGAAGTAGTAGGCTTTGAGGTCTTTCTCTATGATGGCAGTGATTCCGCCTAGTTCTTCTCTGAGACTCATCTTTTTCCCTCCTTTTCACGCTCCATATGGTCAAGGGAGAGCCCGGTTAGCTGTATGAATGCATCTTCTAGCCCCGGTTTGACGGTCTGAACATCCTGTATCTTAGCTCCTTTCTCTTCAGCTATCTTGATGAATTCAGATAGGGCTCTGTCAATGTTTTCTGTGCGTATAGATAACTTGTTACGGTTTACCTTGATGTCAGTGGCTTTGATAGTCTGAAGATCGTCAGGTGTCAACTCTTCACCGTTATAACTGATCTCTATTATCGGCGTGTCCTGTACATGGCTGCGTAGAGCCTCAGGTGTATCAAGTTCAACGATATCTCCTCTGACCAATAAAGCGATCCTGTCACAAAGTTGCCCAGCTTCCTCGATATAATGCGTAGTAAGGAAAATAGTTACACCGCTATCAGCAAGCCCTGATATGAGGTCACGTAAGCGACGGGCGCTCAATACATCGAGACCTGATGTAGGCTCATCCATGAACACTATTTCTGGTTCGTGTAGTAACGCTGCAGCTAGTACTGTGCGTCGTTTCAGGCCTTTGGATAGTTTTCTGAAGCGTCTTGCTGTGTATTCTTTTAGTTTGAATGTTTCGAGGAGTTCATTGATTCTCTGGTCTATTTTTGTTGATGGTATGTGGTATAGTTTGGATACAAAACGTAGGTTCTCGTAGACCGTTAACTCGTCATATAGGTTTGACTGCTCAGGAACAACTCCTATGTGTTTCTTAACCATCCTAGGTTTCTCTACCACATCGTATCCGGCTACCTTGGCGGTTCCACCTGTTGGCTTGGCTAGCCCTACCAGCATCTTTATGGTGGTGGTTTTTCCGGCTCCGTTTGGTCCGAGGAATCCGAATACTTCGCCTTCTTCGATATTGAAGCTTATTCCGTTTACTGCTTTGGTTTGACCCCACTGTTTGGATAGTTCAGTTACTTCTATAGCATTCAAATGTCATTGCCTTCGATGATTGATTCTTATGTAGACATATTATAGGCTATGTGAAAAAAGGTGCTACTCATCGTCAACACTAGAGTTAATCATTTAACCCCATGCATCTGATCTTTTCTTATGGTTATCAAGGATTTACGTCCACAGAAAATACATAGAACCCCAGATGAGCTACTCAAGCACCTCAAGGGCACTAAACTTGAGCCCAAATACAGTGCTGGTGTCTGGTATTTCTACCCCGGGGCAAGCAGGTTCCACGAGACCTACGTGGACAAGGGTACCATCGAGGAAACCCTACGTAAGGTTGCTTGGATGCATGATGAGGGATATGTTGATTCAAGCTTTGGTGTGGAGGCTCACTACCCCAATGAGGTGAACTGGGATAATCTTCACCTCTACAAAGAACTAGAGAAAGAGACAGGAATCAAGCTTCTCACAGCAATACCTTTCCTCTTCTACGAGCGCAGATACCAGCATGGTAGCCTCAGCAACCCAGACCCTGAGATCAGACGACACGCCATAGAACGCACCACAGAAGCATTGAAGCTCAACAAAGAGCTGGACACAGAGTTCGCTGTGGTCTGGCCTGGTATTGATGGTTACGAGAACCCCTTTGGACATGATTTCTATGGTATGTGGGATCGTTTCGAGGCTGGTCTCGCCGAGGCAATGGATACTGTTCCCGGTGTAAGAGTCGCCATGGAGCCCAAGCCTTACGAGCCCAGAGGAAACAATGTCTGGCGGAACACGGCAAACGGGTTACTCATGTGCCGTGACGTAGAGAAACGACTCAAGGCCAAGGAAAACCGCGAGGTGCTTGACAAGGGTCAGGTGATGGTTGGTTTGAACCCGGAAGTTGGTCATGTTTTGATGGGGCATGAGGAGCTTGCAGGTAGCTTCGCCTCGGTGCTCAGGGAGGGACGTCTCATACACAGCCACTGGAACAGTCAGCCCCTAGGCAACTATGACCAAGACTTGAACATTGGAGTTCTAGGATACGACCAGATGCTTGCTACGTTGCTGGTGTTCAAGATGCACAGCTTCAAGGGCTATTATGGTATCGACATCAACCCGGAGAGGATGCCTGTTGAAAGAGCCTTGGTGCTTAGTATGAATAGTCTTGATGCGGCAACGGATGTCATCAATGGTCTTGATTATGATACATTGGTGGCTGCGATGTTTGACCCAGCGAGTTACCCCGGTACGGTTGAGGATGTCTTAACGCGAGCCCTTGCACCAGACAAGTCCCGAATCCGTCCCTTACCCTAATCTATATTTGCACGTAAACTTTCTAGATTATAGAGGTTTTATGAAAGACACTTTTGGCATGGCTTTATTGGATTACTTCGATGACCCCAACAGTGTTCACTCTACTGAACGTGACGATGGACACACCGGAGTAATCCAGACAAGTTTTTACTTTGCAGATTTTCAAGAGTGGCGTCCAGTTGAACAGGAAATAACCAAACTCGCAAAAGGCAGAATTCTGGATATTGGCTGTGGTAGTGGACGTAGTGTGAAGTATTTTCAGGAAAAAGGGTTGGAGGCAGTTGGTATTGATATCTCGCCTCTGGCTATTGAAGCCTCAAAGAAGTATGGCGTCAAGGATTGTTTTGTCATGGATGCCATGGCACTTGATTTTCCAGATGATTCCTTCGATTCCGTTATGCTGCTAGGAAATGGGCTTGGATTATGTGGGTATCAGGATGGTGAAAAGATGTTAAAAGAGCTAAATAGAGTAGCAAAGCCCAACGGATTATTGTTTGCATCCTCAAGAGACCCCTCGATGACCAATGCTCCAATACACTTAGCTTACCATGAACGCAACAGAAAACAGGGAAAACCCATTGGCTTGGTAAATCTCAGGGTTAACTTTAGTGGTATCAAAGGTGACTGGTTTGAGTTTTACATGCTTGAACCAAAGGAAGTTGAAGACTATATATGTGGAACAGGGTGGAGTCTTGAGAGAATCATTGAATCCGATGATCCAATCTATGGCGTTATCTTAAAGAACAAAGGCTAGAATCTCACCACTTTTATCTTGAGTCACCGTTTTCCTGTTTTATGCAGCGCGTCGTGGTTGTCGGTACTTCTGGTTCGGGTAAGACCACTGTTGCTGCAGGTATAGCTGAAAGGCTTGAAATGCCTCATGTTGAGCTTGATAGTATTCACTGGGCTCCGAACTGGACCGAGATACCTGACGAGGAGTTCAGGATAAAAGTAGCTGAAGTAGCAAATAGAGATGCTTGGGTGGCGGATGGTAACTATCGAGCAGTACGTGATATACTTTGGAGCCGAGCTGACACTGTTGTCTGGCTTGACCTACCGTTCAGAGTCGTTTTCTGGCGTATCATCAAGCGCACAATAACGCGAATTATCAGCGGTGAGGAGCTTTGGAACGGCAATAAGGAGCGCTGGGACTCACTTGTTGGTCCGGAAGGTATGCCACGTTGGGTTATCAAAACCTATTGGAGACGGAAAAAGGAGTTCCCTGAGTTGTTTGCCAAGCCTGATTATAGTCATCTAACGATTATTCGGCTTAGAAATACAGCTGAAGTTGATGCTTGGCTAGCAAATCTTGGCTTCTGATTCATTATTCCTTATATAATCCGCCGCTGGATATTCAGCGAAAAGGTGCCAAGCGATGCGTGTAGCCGTAGTAGACAAGGAACGCTGTAAACCAGACAAATGCACATACGAATGCATCAGGTTCTGCCCCATGGTAAGAACAAGACGAGAAGCCATAAGACAAGACACAGACGGCAAAGCATACGTATCAGAATATATCTGTAGCGGCTGCGGAATATGCGTCAAAAAATGCCCATTCGACGCCTTGAGCATAGTCAACCTACCGGACGCACTGGAATCAGAGCACCTCCACAGGTTCGGGCCAAACAGCTTCACACTCTACAGGATACCAAAACCCAGACAAGGCAGCGTTGTTGGGCTCCTAGGGCGAAACGGTATCGGAAAATCAACGCTGCTAAAGGTTCTCGCAGGAGAACTCATACCTAACTTTGGAAAATTCGATGAACCACCCACCAAGGAAGAGGTAATCGAACACTACATCGGGACACCAATGTATGAGTACTTTGAGGGCGTTTACGGTGGCGACTTCAAGGCCATCCACAAGCCCCAATACGTTGACAAGATACCCAAAGTAGTCAAAGGAAAAACCGGGGAACTGCTTGAGAAACTGGATGAAAGAGGCGTACTAGACGAGATTGTAGACGACCTAGAACTAGGGCATCTGCTTGACCGTGATCTCACTGTTTTAAGCGGCGGTGAGCTTCAACGAGTAGCCATCGCGGAGTGTCTAAGCCGAGACGCAGATATTTATCTGCTGGACGAGCCCAGCGCATACCTCGACGTAGAAGAACGACTAGCAGTAGCACGAGCCATCAGGCGAATCACAAAGATGCGTGGCGTCACAGCATTCGTAGTTGAACACGATATCGTGACACAGGACTTTATCGCGGACAAGATCATGGTATTCGACGGTGAGTCAGGAAAATACGGTCACGCGGGTAACCCCCAGAGCCTTGAGGACGGCATGAATACTTTCCTTGAGCAGATGGATGTAACTTTCAGGCGAGACGGTGATACAAAGCGTCCAAGAGTAAACAAGCCTGACAGCCGATTAGATCGTGAGCAAAAACAGAGTGGACGCTATTATTACAGCGCCTAGTGTCCTAGAAGCAGCGCTATTATGGCGACTGCTATGCCTGATATAACCATCTTTATTCCGCTTACCAACAGATTCTCTCCGCTGATCGTAGCAAGATAAACACCTAGCGCGAATAGGCTAATCATACAAGCTGCTGCTGAGATTATGTAAGCTGCTTGAATTGCCAATAGGCTTGGTACTAGTAGGAACGGTATTACCGCGGGGATTGAAGCTAAGAAGGGTGCTGAGCCGTCTACAAACGCAGCGAATACGGACACAAACTTACCTGCCTGTCCATATATGGTGTCATCAAGGTCTACAAGCATTGCGTCTTCTAGTTCGTTTAGGCTGTGGTTGCGCTCTGCGCTCTCTGTCATGTAGGTGCCGCTGAAACCGCTGACCATCATGGCTACACCGCTTGTGATAATAACGCCTATTGTACTCCGTGGGTCTGTGATATTCCCGAGCCATGATCCCATCACTACTCCTAGGCTGGTCATGGCGCCGTCGAAGGCGTTCATGGCGAAGTACCTGCGTATGATCTTCCGGGCGCCAGTGACCTGAAAGTAGGTGCCCAGTTCCTCGATGCTGTTCCTTATGCCTCGTTGACCCGGTCGATGCCGTTGCGTTCTCTGCGTTGGTCGTCGTCCGACGGCTCTTCCACAGATTTAGCTCTCCTCGCCGTGGCAAGAGCCACAAAAAACAGAGTTCAGAATATTTTTCATGTAGCTCCGAACACTCAGTTCCGGTACACCTGCGCGTGTTAATAAAACTTGTGGGTCCAGATACGGCTTACCGGAAAATAGCCGTGGCTTCGTTGACACGTAATATTCCTCTGTTTTAAGCAGAGCCATGGATGGATGCTGAATAAAACTTGTGCGTCCCACCGCCAAATGTGAGGGTATGGAGGACGTAGAGGTAGCCGGCGACGTCGTCAGGGTAAAGTTCAAGGAGCACGAGGGCCTGCTGGGGATGGCCGACGGGTTCGTCTTGCCCGTTGAGTACATAGATAGCGTGTCCACCGCCAAGGTGAGCTGCAGGTACTCCAGGATGGGCAGCTACGGCACCCAGGGCGGCATGGTGTTCTACTTCATGGAGGACGGCGACTAGGTCATCACCCTGAACCTCAGGGACCACCGGTGCAGCAGGGTCATGATTGAGGTGGACGACAATGAGGCGCTGGCCGAGGCCATAAGGGAGTTGTTCTAGGCAACGGCTCACAAGTTAAATCCCGGGCCTCGCCCATATCTGTCTCTTATACACATCTGACGC
>CALGBN010000435.1 GCA_937877765.1 Candidatus Bathyarchaeota archaeon
CGTCGGCAGCGTCAGATGTGTATAAGAGACAGCCATAGGAGCCATACTACTCACCAGAGTCTTGACACCGACGCCATTGCCAAAGAGGACCGTCACCATCGCATCCCGGCCCTCCAACGCGCTCTCAATAACGATCCCGTCCCCATAATAGGCATGATGTACCCGCTGTCCAGCACGATAACGCTGTACAGCCTTGGCCCTTTTCCTGCCAGATGAACCCGGAGCCCTCCCCCAAGACTGCGCTTTCCAGCGCGGGCGTGAAGACGATGCACTGCCAGCGGGGCGCGATAGAACTTCATCAGGAATGTCCTCCAGAAACCTGGAGGGCACAGAAGGTTCTCCGTCCCCGTAGGCGCGCCAGCCCCTGCGAAAGGCATAGGTGAGGACCAGGCGTTCCTTGGCGCGAGTCATGCCCACATAGAGCAAGCGACGCTCCTCAGCGACCTGGGAAGGCGATTCCATCGACCGGCTGTGGGGCAACACACCTTCCTCCAACCCGGTAAGGAAAACTATCGGATATTCCAGTCCCTTGGCGCTGTGCAGTGTAAGCAATGTGACCGCATCCACCTCGTCGGACAACATATCCACATCAGCTACCAACGCGACATCTTCCAGGAAATCGGACAACTGAATCAAGGGAGACTCAGCGACGACTGCGCGCAGAGCCAGGATGTTCTCCCAACGGGCTTCTCCCTGCTCGCTCCCGTCCCTGGTGTATGATTCATAGCCTGTATCCGCGAGCACCTGATCGATAAGTTGAACGACGCTCAGCTCCTCACGCAGGCGGATCCAGTTCTGGAGCATCTCTGCAAAGGCTGTCAGGCTCCTCGATGTCCGGCCAGTCAGCCCCCCTTGTGCAGTAAGGGACAACAAGGCCCTCGAGAGGCTGCTCCTCTCACGTTGGGCTTCTTCACTGAGTAGAGCCAGCGTGCGCCGCCCTATGCCGCGAGGCGGGACATTCACGATACGGGAGAAGCTGACGTCATCGTCAGGATTTTGAATCACCCGAAGATAGGCCAGAACGTCCTTGATCTCCTTCCTGGCATAGAATCGCGTCGCACCAATCAGGCGATAGGGAATATTGTAGCGAATCAGGCTCTCCTCGAGTGCGCGGGATTGGGCGTTCGTGCGGTACATGATCGCGATATCTCCCGGAGCATAACCAGTCCGCAAAAGGCGCCCGATCTCCTTCGCCACGTAGTCCGCCTCTTCGCGCTCGTCGTATGCCTCGCGTAACACGATCGGAGTGCCGCCGCGCCGCGTGGTGAACAGTCGCTTTGGTGTACGATCAGCATTGCGTGCGATCACGGCTTGCGCCCCGTCCAGGATAACCTGCGTGGAGCGATAGTTCTGCTCTAGCAACACTAGCTTAGCATCAGGGTAATCCTTCTCAAAACTGAGAATATTACGCAGGTCAGCAAACCGCCACGAGTAGATTGACTGGTCAGGGTCGCCAACAACACATATATTGCGATATTTCCCGGCTATTTGTTTCACCAACTCATACTGAGTGAGGTTGGTATCCTGAAATTCATCCACCTGCACGTGCTGGTATCTCTCCTGGTACCTAGATAAAACCTCAGGGCTTTGCCGGAATAGCTGTACTACTTTCACTAGCAAATCGTCAAAGTCCAAGGCGTTACTCTCAGTAAGCAACTGCTGATAGCGTTCGTAGACTCGCCCCACTACCTCATCAAAATAGTTTTGACCACGCTGGATATAATCGCTGGCGGTTAACAGTTGACTCTTAGCAGCACTAATGGCTGAGGCTATAGCCCGTGGGGCGTACTGTTTAGGGTCAAGGCCCACCTCATGGAGGCTACGCTTTAGCAGGCTTATCTGGTCTTCCTCATCGTAGATGACAAATCTAGGGTCAATGCCTATCGTCCGACCACTCTGGCGCAGGATACGAGCACAAATAGCATGAAAAGTACCCAGGGTTAAATTCTCTGCTGGACTACCCACCAACCGGTGAAGTCGTTCTGCCATCTCTCTGGCAGCCTTGTTGGTAAAGGTAACCGCCATAATGCGGTGAGGACTGACCCCACAGATTTTAATAAGGTAAGCCACCCGATGGGTAATAACCTTGGTCTTGCCACTACCCGGACCAGCCAAAATTAACACCGGTCCGCTAATCGCCTCTACGGCCTCTCTCTGTGCTGGGTTAAGGTCAGCCAAAATATCCATGCTTTCTAGGTTTATTATAACATCGATAACACCCTCGTTGAAAACGATAGCGGAGAATCAAGGTACAGATAAGAGCACCACCGGAGCTGTGATGCGAAATCTGGGGTAGAGATTGAGACCCAGCCTTGCTTCAGGCAGGCACAAGGTGCACAGCCTCAGGTCAGAACCTAGCCTTGGTAAATATAAAAGGGTTCCTTATCTGTTATCAGCCTTCCTGGCTTGGACAGCTCATCCCTCAGGTGCTTGGGCAAGGAAAACATCCCCTGGTGAGTTAACCCATCGTAGGACCTTAACTTAGTTTGCAGACGGGCTGAAATTCGACTATCAACTTCAGCGGGTGAAAGTTGAAGAGGACTAAGATTCTGAGAGGCAAGGCAAAATCCCCATGGACCGCCAAAGGAAGGCACATCTACCTGATAAGGACAAACTATAGGGAAAACGCTTTTCAGCGTGTTATTAACTGCGGTAAAGTTCAATAACTCAATCCAGGCTGCTGACCCAGACTGCACACAAATAATACCACTGGCACCAAGTCTATCTCGAACTTGTCGATAAAATTCCTGAGTATATAACAAATAAGCTGGCCCTTCTTCTATCGGGTCAGGCAAGTCAATAATAATTATGTCAAATAACTCGTTTGATTTAGCCAGATAATCTCTGGCATCAACATGGAGTACCTCAGCACGACTATCCTCAAAAGCACCTCGACTATGGTTGGGCAGATATTTCTGGCAGAGCGCCACTACTTCGGCATCAATGTCAACCATCACTGCCCTTTTTACTGTATTATGAGACAATACCTCCCTAAGAGTGGCGCCTTCACCACCCCCGGCAATAAATACTGTCTCCGGGTAGGGATGGGTTATCATTGCTGGTTGAACTAAAGCTTCGTGATAGATAAACTCGTCAACCTCGCTAGACTGAATCTTGCCATCCAGTACCAGACATTTACCAAAACCACCACTACGAATAATCTTGATAGACTGGTACTTCGACTGCCCGGCATACAGCACTTCTTCAAGGCTGTGCAGTTGAATTAAATTCTGGCTTATTCTATCGTAAAACCATCTATCAGGGTCTATGTCCATAACTTTACCCGTGCTCTACACGGTAACAGCCAAAAGCCCTCTTTGTATCTCAATCAGAGAGTGACTTTTAGCCCCTAGTTTCTCTATTAGTACTTCGGCTGCCTTCTCCGGCTGAACGGAATCACCACAGGTGAAGATATCTACAGCCGCATAGCCATATTCTGGCCAAGTATGAACCGATAGGTGGGATTCAGCAATGATCACTACGCCACTTACTCCATGGGGATTAAAAGGGTGAAAAGACTCACCTAATACTGTAGCGCCACAATCATTTGCTGCCGCCACTAGAGTACTTCTGAGAAAATCTAGGTCATCCAATACCTGTCTCTTATACACATCTCCGAGCCCACGAGACCTCTCTACATCTCGTATGCCGTCTTCTGCTTGAA
>CALGBN010000436.1 GCA_937877765.1 Candidatus Bathyarchaeota archaeon
ATGTGTATAAGAGACAGGAAAATAAACCTACAACGTACAGCATACAAAGAATAACCACCGAGGACCCAAAAAATGACACCAAAGAAACCAACCAAAAAAGAGCTTGAAAAACGCGTCGAAGAACTAGAAAAAGAACTACAAACCACAGCGGAACAAGGAGCAAAATACCTAAACCAACTCAAATACACCAAGGCAGACCTAGAAAACGTACAAAAACAAAACCAGAAACGCTTAGGAGAGGTAATCGAAAGAGCCAACGGCGAGCTACTAGAGAAACTATTACCGCTAATTGACGAGCTTGAGATTCTAAGCACACGAAACGCGGAGAAACAGAAGCTAGTAGAGGGAGTCAAGATGGTCCACAACAAGCTACTGAAACTAGCTGAATCAGAGGGAATAAAACAGATAGACTCTGTCGGAGAGAAATTCGACCCATTCAAGCATGAAGCCATAATGGAGGTCAAGACTCTTGATGTGCCCGATGGCTGTGTTGCCGAGGAGATAAGACGCGGCTACATGTTCAAGGATAAAGTGCTCAGAGCAAGCGTGGTAAAGGTGGCGAAAGCCCCTGATGTTGTAGAAATTAAGATAGAGGACAATCAAGATGAGTGAAACAAAACGAGAGAAAATCATAGGTATTGACCTAGGAACCACAAACAGCGCAGCAGCTGTAATGATGGGTGGAAAACCCACAGTGATCCCCAGCGCAGAGGGTCCAACAGTAGCAGGAAAGATGTTCCCAAGCGTAGTAGCCTTCACAAAAGAAGGACAACTACTAGTAGGCGAATCAGCCCGTAGACAGGCGATCACCAACCCAGAGGGAACCATCCGTGAGGCAAAACGCCACATGGGTACAGACAGAAAGATCACGCTACAGGGAAAAGACTACACCCCACAGCAGATCAGCGCATTCATACTACAGAAAATTCTACGAGACACCGAGACTTATCTCGGGGAGAAAGTCACCAAGGCAGTAATCACTGTTCCAGCCCACTTCAACGACAATCAGCGCCAAGCAACCATTGACGCAGGAGAGATCGCTGGACTAAGTGTCACAAGGATCGTAAACGAGCCCACAGCCGCGGCACTAGCCTACGGATTGGACAAGGCAGACCAAGACATGAAGATACTTGTCTTCAGCTTCGGCGGCGGAACCAACGATACAACCATCATGGACTTTGGCGGCGGAGTATTCGAGGTACTATCAACAAGCGGAGATACCCAGACAGGCGGAGCCGACGTAGACAAAGCCATCATGGATTACCTTGTGGCTGAGTTCAAGGCAGAGACAGGCATCGACCTAACCACGGACATGAAAGCCATGGCAAGGCTCAAAGAAGGCGCAGAGAAAGCTAAGATCGAGCTAAGCAACCTCATGACCACGGACATCGACTTACCCTATATTGCCATGAATCAGGATGGACCACAGAACCTCCACATCACCATGACCCGCGCAAAACTGGAACAGATAGCAGCACCAATCGTTGAACGCATCAAAGAACCCATACGACGTACAATCAGAGACGCTGGTTTAACAGCTGATAAGATCGATAAACTCATCCTCTTCGGTGGAATGACCAAGATGCCGCTGGTCCAGAAGACAGTAGAAGGTCTAGTCGGTAAGAAGATGGAGAGAGGCATTGACCCTATGGAGTGTGTCGCCATCGGCGCAAGCATCCAAGGTGCAGTCTTGGCGGGTGAGATCGATGACATCGTACTACTGGACGTTACACCACTGAGCCTCGGAGTCGAGACCCTAGGCGGCGTCCTGTCTCTTATACACATCTCCGAGCCCACGAGACCTCTCTACATCTCGTATGCCGTCTTCTGCTTGAAAAAAA
>CALGBN010000437.1 GCA_937877765.1 Candidatus Bathyarchaeota archaeon
GACCCGAAGAATCGTGAAAGAGGAGGTATTTGAGGCGATTGATGATGCTTTAAGCTGTAAGGGACCCGTAGCCGAGGGATGTGTAGGCGGAGGAACACCCATGACCGGCTATGGATTCAAGGGGGGAATAGGTACATGCAGCAGAAAGATAGGCGAAGGTATGGTTGGTGTTCTTGTTCAGCTTAACTGTGGCAGAAAAGAGGACCTGATGGTGCTTGGTGCACCTGTTGGTAGAGAGGTTGAGATACCTAAGCCTGAGCCTAGTCCCGGTAATAGCATCATGATGATACTTGCGACTGATGTGGTGCTTGAGTCAAGGCAGCTGTGGAAGTTAGCTAAGCGTACAATGCTTGGGTTGGCTCGTACAGGTAGCTTCAGCAGCAACGGTAGCGGCGATTATAGTATCGCATTCTCAACAGGCAAGCTAGATCATGCTGATTTCGCAGAGTCGGTTGATGCTTCTCAGGTGGGTGATGGTTTCATGAGCAGTCTTTACGCTGGAGTTGTTGAGGCTACCGAGGAGGCGGTCTTGAATGCCTTGTTTAAGGCTGAAAACATGCATGGGTATCAGGGGCATACCCGTTATGCTTTGCCATTAGATGAGACGCTGGCGGTCCTTGAGTCGCATGGTTTATGCAAATAGTCCCATTGTTTCAAATACCCTTGAACCGGATCACTCATAGAAATGGGTATCAAGGCCAAGGGTGCAAGGGAGAACAACCTCAAATCATTAGACGCCGAGTTCAGCCCCGGCTTAACAGTGGTCACAGGCGTCTCGGGCAGCGGTAACCTGTCTTAGCTTGCATCAAGAACGTAGGAGAAGCAATGAAACAAGACGGAGGCTGGATCATTTGCTTGGTCGTGAGACTCGTGAGCGCCAGTATCTTGGGTTTGATGTGGCGCGTATGATTGGTATTGAACCTTGCACTGGGTTCATCACGTATTATGCACGATTTGATATAACCCATATTCTGAAACTCATAACAAAGGTAGAGGCGTCAACCAGTGACCAGCGGATAAAAGACATCGTTGATTTCGTAAAAAAGCAACAGGGGGAGTATGGTCTCTGGGAGTATGCAAAGCCCCTGGCTTCAAGATGGGTTACTTTTGATATATTTCGCAACCTCAAAGATGTCTTGTCTGAGTCTGATTGGGTGAACTTGGAGCCGCGTACACCGTTCCAGCCCTATCCATCGAAGCTTAAAAGGTTCTAGCACCTGTTTTTTATTTTCAGAGATAATTACAGTATTCGAGTATTATGCCTGAAATGAAAAAAGTGGAGATACGAGACCTTGGCGAGATCAAGGCAATAAGCTCGCCTAGGATTTCACCGGACGGCTCAAAGATTGTGTTCTGTCTCTTATACACATCTGACGCTGCCGACGAATTAGACGGTGTAGATCT
>CALGBN010000438.1 GCA_937877765.1 Candidatus Bathyarchaeota archaeon
TTTTTTTCAAGCAGAAGACGGCATACGAGATGTAGAGAGGTCTCGTGGGCTCGGAGATGTGTATAAGAGACAGAGGGGAGCCATGAGGACAGCTTTAGAGGAGATTATTTTGCCCGGGGTGGGGCATATGCTTTGGGAGTTGAAACGAAGATGACGATGAAGCCATTCGGAGAACTGATGCCAAGACTTGAAGCACTAGAGATCATAGAGGCGAAAACACCACAAGTAACAGCTACAGAGAAGATACCAATACAGGAATCAGTGGGACGAGTCCTAGCCACAGACATAGTAGCTGGCTTCAACGTGCCTCCATTCCCAAGAGCCAGCATGGACGGCTACGCGGTTAAAGCCACTGACACAGAGAAGACCCCTACCAAACTCAAGTTAATCGGAGCCCAACACACAGGCGGCATCTTCGAAGGCACAGTAAACAACGGGGAATGTCTTGAGATAGCAACAGGAAGCCCCATGCCAGACGGCGCAGACGCAGTAGTGATGGTAGAATACAGCGAGCTAGAGGGCGACTATGTAGTTATCAAGCGAAGCGTTACTCCGGGAAAGAATATGGCGACAGCCGGAGAAGACATGATCAAAGGCACCAAGGTGCTTGAATCAGGGGCATACATCACCCCCGGCGTACTGGGAGCATTAGCGGCACTAGGATACACGGATATCATGGTCTATGTGAAGCCTAGAGTCGCCATCTATAGCAGTGGACCTGAGATAGCGCCACAGGGAACCCCATTGGGGCCGGGTCAAATCTATGATATCAACAGCTATACACTAGAATCAGTTATCCAGATGAACGGCGGAGAACCCGAAAAACGTGGGATAATGGAGGACAACCTAGAATCCATCAAACGGAGCCTACGAGACGCATCAAATTACGATATCGGGGTATTCAGCGGAGGCAGCAGCGTAGGCGTCAAGGACCTATTCGGGGAAGCCATCGAAGAGCTAGGCGAGATCTATTTCCACGGTGTTAAGACCAAGCCGGGTAAACCCACTCTGTTCGGTAAACTGTGGGATACAATGATTTTCGGTATGCCCGGGTATCCAACGAGCTGTCTGAATAACAGTTATGTGTACTTGCTTCCGGCTCTCAGGAAGATGGCGAGGCTGCCGGCTAAGCACTGGGTTAAGGTATTGGTACCAATAGGTGAGGGATTTGAGTCTAAGGGAGACCGCGAGCAGTTCATCACCGTTGAGATCAGGGAAGGGAAAGCCTATAGGGTGTTCAAGCAGAGCGGTGATATCACCAGTATGACTCATGCTGATGGATTCATCATACTACCTATTGGTTACAGTAAGCTTGAGACCGGTGACACTGTTGAGGTTACTCTGCTCAACGTCTAGTAGAGCTTAAAACCCGGTACCGTGTTTCATAGCCCATGACAGAGTACAGGCTTGACGAGGACTTTGCCCTCGAAATGGACGCCAAGGACCCCCTTGCAGGTTATAAGGAAAGATTCTATCCCCTTGGAGACGCTATCTACATGGATGGTAACAGTCTCGGGTTAATGAGCAAAGACGCCGAGAAAACACTCTACAGACTCATTGAAGAGTGGAAAACCCTAGGCATCAAAGGATGGGGCGGCGGAAAGATACCGTGGATCAGCTACGCGGAGGAGTTAGGTAATCTACAGGCACCATTGGTTGGAGCCGAGAAAGACGAGTGTGTCGTGACTGGTGGTACAACCATCAATCTGCACACATTGGTCTCAACATTCTATCAGCCAGAGGGAAAAAGAAAGAAGATTCTAGCTGATGAACTGAACTTCCCCAGCGATCTCTATGCTTTGAGCGCAGAGATCAGGCTCAAAGGCGGAGACCCAGACGAGGATTTGGTGCTTGTCCGGAGCAGGGACGGTATGATCATTGAGGAAGACGATATCATAGCTGCCATGACAGATGAGATACAGCTTGCCTTGCTGCCTAGCGTCTACTATAAATCCGGTCAGCTACTGGACATGAAGCGGATCACCGAGGAAGCTCATAAACGTGGTATTATAGTTGGATTTGACTGCAGCCACAGCACAGGCGTGGTCCCTCACAAGTTCAGCGAGTGGGGTAGCGACTTTGCATTCTGGTGTAACTACAAGTACATGAATGGTGGACCCGGAAGCACAGGCAGCATCTATGTCAACAAGAAACACTGGGGCAAGATGCCCGGTATGGCAGGGTGGTTCGGTAACGCACGATCAACCATGTTCGAGATGAGGACAGACTTTGATCCAGCCCGTACAGCATCAGCTTGGCAGATAGGCACTACCACTATGCTAAGTACTGCGCCTATAGAGGGCAGTCTACGCATGATGAGAGAGGCGAGTATCGAAGCGATTAGGAAGAAGAGCCTCAAGATCACAGGCTACTTGATGTACCTGATCGATGAGATGCTCAGCGAGGAGCCCTATAA
>CALGBN010000439.1 GCA_937877765.1 Candidatus Bathyarchaeota archaeon
CAGCCAAGTAGTAACCCGCATTCGACCAGACTTCCCCGAGCGAGGCTACTCAGCAAACGAACTGTTGGATATACTACGCCAGATACTAGACGAGGAAGACACACAAATACTACTTGTATTAGACGAGGTAGACGCCCTTATCAACAACGAGGGAAGCGACGCACTCTACTACCTCACAAGATTCCACGAGACCACACCAGACGATCCAAGAAGACTAAACCTACTCTGTATCAGCAAAGATGCTGAGGTATTCAGAAAACTGGATAAAAGCACCCTCAGCAGCCTACAACGGAACATCATACGGATGCCCGACTACAACCGCTTCCAACTCGCAGATATACTCCTGTACAGGATGGAACGTGCCTTCAGACCGGATGCAGTACCTTTAGAGATCATTGATTTCATCAGCGAGGTAGCCGAGAAAGAGAATGGAGACGCAAGACAAGCCATCAGCATACTTCATGGAGCTGGGCTTGAGGCGGACAATGATGGATCAAGACAAGTAAAACCTGAACATGCAAGACGTATAGCAGTAGGGGTATACGATGGAATCGTTGTACCCGACGAGATAAAACACCTAAATCAACACGAGAAACTAACTTTACTTGGAATATCTCGCTTCTTTATATCAAACACAGCCCCCGAAGCCACCACAGGCGAGATAGAGGAAAGCTATCATCTTGTATGTGAGGAGTATAGCGAGAAACCTCGTGGGCACACCCAGTTCTGGAAGTATCTAAAGAAACTAGATAACCTCGACTTTGTGTCCATAAAGATGCATTCATCAAGCCAAGGCAGAACCCAGCATATAAGCCTAGACAAGATACCAGCAAAAACACTACAAAAAAAAGTGGAGGAATTACTATGAGCCTATATAATCGTGACCGAAGAGCAGAGGAAATCCTAGGAAGTAAGGGTAGAGTCAGAGTATTGGAGGTACTAACAGAAAGCGGTGAACTCAACATAAGCGAGATAAGCCGCAGAACAGGGCTAAACTACACAAGCGTAGAACGACACCTCACAAAACTGGAAAAGCTCGGACTCCTAAAAGAGAAACGCTATGGTAAAATCAGGATATTTGAGGCTGTCTTTAGAAGCTTCATTGTAAGTTTTGAGCGGGGAAGGCCCATCAAGCTTGATATCGAGAAATAGTATTGTAAGCTTCAATAACCATCCCGTATCATTTATCTTATGCAGAATAGTCAAAACAGAATATTAATCGCATTTATCATCGTCGCAGTGATCTTTGGAGGCGTATATCTATTTGGTCGAGAAAAAGTAACCAACGCAGTGGAACAACTTGAGTTAGAGTATAGTGATTTCCGTATTGACCAAATAACATTGTTTCCTCCGAGTCTTGATTTAAACACTCACATATGATGTGATTAACCCAAGCGACATAGACTTGGATGTATC
>CALGBN010000440.1 GCA_937877765.1 Candidatus Bathyarchaeota archaeon
GAATGTACCCCTTCTGGCTAGAAAAACAAGAAGATTATTTCCTATTCGGTATAGACCACGAATGCAGGGGATATGGCAAGGGAAAAACACTCGACGAAGACTTCTACGCAAAACTACTCATGATGGCGCTCAAAGCCATGAAATACTAAATCCTCCCACAAAATAACAACCCATAACCACTATTCACACAGAAAAAATTTTTCCCCAAAGTACCCACCAGTAGACACCACCACGAATAATTTAACCCCAAACACACCTATCATAGCCCATGATAAACTTCCGCGTCATGAAGCCATCAGACCTACCATTCTTCATGCAGCTAATGGACCTAGTAGGCTGGGGCATGATCCCACGAGACTATGAAAGAATACTAGCCTTCAGCCCAGAAGGCTGCTTCATCGCCTCAGAGAACAAAAAAGACCTAGGAATGGTAGCCACCACCAACTACGGCGACATCGCATGGATAGGAAACCTAGTCGTACTACCTGAAACACGGGGAAAAGGCATAGGCGGCGCCTTAATGCAACACGCCATGGACTACCTAGTCTCAACAGGCACACGAGCCATACGCCTCGACGGAGTCCAAGCAGCCATACCCCTCTACAGACGCCTCGGATTCAAAGACGAGTACTGGAGCCTAAGATACACAGGAACCGCCACACACCATAAAACAGACTGCACCCCCATGAAACCCAAAGACCTAGACCCTGTATCAAAACTAGACAAACAGGTCTTCAAAGACGACAGACGCCACATACTAGAATACTTCTACAACCTCTACCCTGAACTCTGCTTCACCGCGTGGGAGAACGATAAACTCGTCGGCTACATCATGGCAAAAGAAGGCGCATCAAACACCAAAATAGGTCCATGGATCGCGGAACCCGGACACATATGCGCAGAGAAACTACTATACGCAGTAATGAACCAGCGAGTAGGCGAGGAAATCTGGGTAGGAACCCCAGAAGGAAACAAACACAGCGTCAAGATACTAGAAAAAAAGGGATTCAACCAGCATCCCAGCAGCCTCAGAATGTGTTACGGCGACTGCAGCATAAAAGAAAACGTTGAATATACATATGGTTTGGGTGGACCCGATAAAGGCTAAGACCGGAACCTAATACGGTCCCCTACACGAAGCACAGGCTCATCGAGACTCTCCGCCCGCACCACCACGTTGATATGGTTAGGCATATGCGTTACATCATACCCCACAAGAGTACCTAAACGCCGGTCCTCGATAAACACCTCATCACCCGCCACGATCAAACCAGAATCAGTGATCTCAAAAAAACCAATAGCCCTAACACGGTCAGCTCCTCCTCCCGGCGCAGCATCCTCATCAGTGATCATCAACTCATGAATCTCATACTTCTTCACAGTACGGCTTTTTGTCTCAATGAGCTTCAAGCCACGGTCATCAAACGAAATATGAAGCAAAGCCACTGTCTCGCCCTCTACTGGGCGACGATCACCATAGACGCTAGGGGTGATTTTCTTGAAATCATATGGCGCGCTCATTACTCGGGCACCGTTATACCTACCCTACGCTCAGAGGTCTCCATGTCCACATCCATATAGTAATAGACACTCTCCCGACCCTCAACAGTAGTAGCGCTGATGGTGTTACCTTTGTTATCCATGGCTAAACAGTTCATACCACCAAAGCTATTCAACTCATGAATATCCTTCATAGCCCTGAAAGCAGCTTCCTTAACGCTAAGACCACCCTCCATATAATGCACAATAGTCCTAGCCGTACTATTCCTGATAGCTAACTCGCCTCTACCCGTACAAGCCCCTGCGCCGTACCTGTTATCACAGTAGTTACCAGCACCAATTATTGGACTATCACCGAGCCTACCCGGGAACTTGAGAGCCGTTCCACTTGTGCTAACCGCGCTAGCAATATCCCCGTTCTCATCCATCGCCATGATATTCACGGTTCCATGATGCTCATCAGCCAGTCTATCATACCATTCCCTGAGATTCTGACTACGCGCATAATTAACGACCCAAGCTTGAGACTCATCAATCCCCTCATGCTCAAAAGCATCCTCCACGAAAGCCTTGTAGACCTTTTTACTCTCCTCGGTCTCCAAGCTCCCCTGCTCACAGCCCATAACCTTAGCGTATAACTCAGCCCCCTCACCCACTAACATAACGTGAGGCGCATGCTCCAAGACCTTCCGGGCGACACTGATAGGATGAATAAATCCCTTTAACGCCCCTACCGTACCCGCTGCCATAGTCTTCCCACACATGATACTAGCGTCCATCTCTTGAACCCCTAGAATGTTTGGGATACCACCTAATCCGACCGATGTATCATTTGGGTTCATCTCAACTAGCCTTGTAGCTGCCTCTACAGCGTCTAGAGCACTGCCACCCTCTCTAAGCACCTTTGCTCCGCCATGAAGATAATCTCCACTGTTTCTTGTACCGATAATGAATGGTTTTACCATATTACTCAAAGAAAACCTGTTTTTCTCTTACTTAAGACCATCCAGAAATTTTCAAACCCGTTTAACAGAGATAACATCTTATCTAACCAATAAATATTGTAGCCTGTGAAACATATATGAGTGGATTACCCCCAGGGGAACAAGTCATTAAAGACACCGGAATGTTCCCAGTAACATGGCAAAAAGGCACCTTCGGAAACGTCAATGGAAAACTAATCCTAACCAACAGAAGACTCGTCTTCAACGCAGGAAGATTTCAAGACGTAATAAGCAGCCTAAGACAAGCCCACAAAGACAAAGCAGAGATACCCCTCGCAAGCATCACCAGCGTAGACAAGGGATTCATGGCAACCATCAACGTCCAAGCAGGTGGACAAAAATACGTCTTCAAAGGCATGAGAGACGCAGGTGGATGGGTACAAGCCATCAATAGCGCCAAGATGATGTCAGGACCAGTAAGCACAGCGGCGCCACAAGGATACGCACCACCAGCACCACCACAGGCACCAGCCGGAGGTAACAAGTTCTGCAGCAACTGTGGAGCACCCGTAGCAGCGGGAAACGCCTTCTGCGGTAAATGCGGGGCAAGAGTCCAATAAGTGAACCACTGTGTCAGAGGACGTAAAATTCCCCCACGCTGTCGTGGTCAACAGAAACCTCATCGCCATGCTCATGGATAAGCTAGTCGAGTCGGGCGCATTAACACCAGAGGCAAGCGAGGAGATCATAGAGCAAGCACTAGGCATGGAAGTCACACCCGAGATGCTGAACATGTCCACAACTGAGACATTTGTGCGAGACGTGTTCACCAGAGCAGAGGAGTATGGCTTAACAGGGCAACCTGCGCCCATAGTGGCTCCAGCGAAACCTGTTTGTCCCCAGTGCGGTGCTGACA
>CALGBN010000441.1 GCA_937877765.1 Candidatus Bathyarchaeota archaeon
CTCTGTAACGATGTAGTAGTGTCTCGTCGTCCCACATTCTACCAATTATAAACTCGGTTGCTCTGACCGCCTCCTCTATGTATTCCTTGACGTTGAATGCTCTCCCAGCTTTACTGAGGGCGGCTATCATCAAACCATTCCAGTCCGTCAATATCTTATCATCAAGCAAGGGTCTAACCCGCTTCTCACGCGCCTCAAATAGAATATTCCTAGCTTCCCTCAAAACATCAGAGTCCCCGAGGGTTTTCACGTGTAGAATATTTTTCCCTGTTTTCTCACGTGAAGTCTCATCAAAGTAATTGCCTTCTTCTGATACATAGTAATGGGTCTTGACTGCTTCATATTGCGCCTCAGTGAGTAACTCCTCTAGTTCCTCACTTGTCCAGACATAGAACTTGCCTTCCTCGCCTTCGCTGTCAGCGTCCTCCGCTGAGTAAAAGCCACCATCCACAGATGCAAGGTCTCTAAGAACATAGACAATGATCTCTTCAGCGATTCTCCTATATTCCGGCTTTTTTGTGACTTGGTAAGCCTCTGTATAAGCCATGGTTAGCATGGCTTGGTCGTAGAGCATCTTCTCAAAGTGGGGTAATAGCCACCTGCGATCTGTACTATACCTGTGGAACCCGTATCCAATGTGATCATAGATGCCACCCATGCTCATCTCTGTGAGGGTTTTCTCCACCATCTGTAACGCTTTCTCGTTTCCAGTCCTCAGGAGGTAACGCAGCAGAAACAAGTGGTTTTGTGGACTCGGGAACTTGGGGGCTTCTCCAAAGCCACCATATTCCTCGTCATACCTGTCATCCAGAAGCATCATCGCGGTATCAAAAACCTCAACCGATAACTCCTCATCTCCACCCTGTCCCGGACTCAGACTAGCAGTGATACTCGCCCCAATACCCTCCAAGCGATCCCGCTGGTTAAGTCAGTAATCATTGATCCTTGGTACAAGGTCAAGCATCCCCACGACTCCAAACCGTGACTCTTTTGGAACATATGTCGCAGCGTAGAATGGCTTCTTCTCAGGCGTCATGATGATTGTGAGTGGCCAGCCTCCTCCGCCGGTCAGCATCTGGGATACTGCCATGTAGACGCCGTCTATGTCGGGTCGTTCCTCCCTGTCTACTTTGATGTTGATAAAAGCATCATTCATGAGCTTAGCCACATCTTCATCCATGAATGACTCATGCTCCATCACATGACACCAGTGACAGGTAGAGTAACCAATACTGAGAAAAACCGGTTTATCCTCATCACGTGCCCGATTAAACGCCTCATCGCCCCAAGGATACCAGTCCACAGGGTTATTCGCATGCTGTAAAAGATAGGGACTTTTCTCGTCTATGAGTCGATTAGGCGTAGACAAAACATTAGCTTCCTTGATACCTATTATGGTACGCCCAAGTGTTGAGTGGTTTCCGTTCTGGGCGTTTCTGCTCGTTTTTCACTTGGTCCTCGCTGAGGCTTGGATGAATTTCCTGCATTTTCTTACTCACAATAATCAATGTAAGAACCGTATACTCGTCGAGTATCCCCAGTATCTCACTTGTCTTCTTCGGGCTGAAACCAGCAATAGGATGCGCTACCAGCCCCAGCTCTGTTGCCCTTAGAATCATGGTGACTGTTGCCATCCCCAAGTCAAACTGATGATACTCTCGGGATCGTATCTGGCAGTCATCATCGGGTTTTGAGAACGCCGCGATAATCATTGATGATTGCTTCGCCCATGCGTTCCCCCTTGATAACGCCTCATACATTTCTTCTAGTTTTTCCCGTTCATAGACGAAAACGTATCTCCAAGGCTGATTGTTAAAACAGGATGCACTGAGCTGCGCATGACTCGCTAGATCATCAACGATTTCCTGTGTTATCTCAACAGGCATCAGTGACCTATATGCGCGTCTCGCATGTATTGCCTCTGATACGTTCATAATTTGTCATCCTTGAAGCTCGGACAGCTTCTCCAGTACGTTATCAACGTGTCCCTTGACCCTTACCTTGGGCCAGACAAATGCAACCTTACCCTCCATGTCTATGAGGTATGTGCTTCTGACGACACCCATGTATTCTCGGCCATACATTTTCTTCTTCTGCCAAACACCATAGGTTTCAAGTACCTCTTTCTCAGTGTCACTGAGGAGGTTGATACTCAGGTCATGCTTCTGTCTGA
>CALGBN010000442.1 GCA_937877765.1 Candidatus Bathyarchaeota archaeon
TGGTATATCGGGATAAGGGGTATCAGGGCGTGGAGCCCCGGGGCTGGGATGCGACGATGAAGCGGGCGGGTCGTGGGCATCCGCTTGGGATAAGGGATAAGCTGCGGAATATGAGGATTAGCCGGAGGCGTTGTCCTGGGGAGCGTCCGTTTGCTGTGATTAAGCGGGTGTTTGGTTCGGGTCATGTTCTTGTTACGCGTTTGTCTCGGGTTCGTGTGAAGATGGTGTTTGCTTGTCTGTGTTTTAACTTGGTTCAGTTGGGCCGGTTGGGTGGGGTTTGATAGCGTTAGCTATGGACCTGGTGGTGAAGAAGAGTAGAGACCGGTGAAAAAGGGTGTTTGAGTGCGTGATGGATGATTGGTGGGTGAGTGGCGGGGTGGTTAAGACTGAGATGTTGACTGGTTTGATGGTGGTTGTGCCATAAATATGTGTAAAATGACGTTAGCCGAAAGAAAACAAAGAAAATCAAAATCCTCTATAATAAGATCAAGTTTATAGCAGTCCATCAGTTTCGGCTTCTCACGGTGTATGTATATGCCTAAATGCGGAATTTGTGGAAAAGAAGTACCCGAACAATCGAAGATAACAGCAGATGGAAAATGCTCCATCTGCGGCACCAAGCTCAAGCCAGCTTAGGCGGAACTCTTCACCTCTATACTCCCCTTATTTCTCTAGAAGGTTTTTTGCCAGTATCTGGCTTGAGATAAGAACCAAGGGTAGGCCTATTCCCGGATGAGTATAGTGTCCATTGTAGTAGAGGTTCTTTAGTTTCTTACTCCGATGGCTGGGTCTAAAGATGGCGCTCTGGTTTAGGGTATGCACCAACCCGAGGCTGGTTCCTTTGTATGCATTATAATCTTGAATGAAGTCTTCTGGTCCAAATATTCTCTTTACCTTCTCGTAGCCTAGCAGTTTTTCACCTGATACATTCTCGATATGAGCCATTATCTGGTGGTACATTTTTCACGCACATCAGGTGTATCCTCGAAATCATCGGGAACAGGCACAAGAATAAACACAGTCTCGCCATTCTCTGGAGCTACAGATGGGTCTGTTTTACTCGTTAGATTCACGTAATATGATATGTTAGCTGGCCACTCAGGATCATCCACATCATATAATGTATCAAAGCTCATGCCCCAATCACCCGCCAAGTAGAGGTTATGATGTTCAAGGCCTTCCAGCTTCCTATCCAGTCCAACGTATATCACTAAGGCGGATGGAGCAAACAACCTGTTTTCCCAGTACTTTTTGCTATATGACCTGTCTTTCTCCTCAACTAGCTCTAACTCAGAGTGTGGGTAGTCAGCTGTTACAATTATTGATTCAGCTTCATGGCTGCCTTTGGTTGTTTTCACACTAATTGCATTGTTTTTCTCTGTGAGCATCTTGGTGACTTCCTCTTTAAAACAGAACTCAACGCCACGTTCAATGCAATATTCGTAGAGTTTCTCAATCACTACTCCGATACCACCCATGGGGTACCAGACACCCATGTTCAGGTCAACATGATTCATGATATAGTAGATTGAAGGAGTGTTCATTGGGCTACCGCCAACGAAGCCAATGCTATACTCAAGCACTCGTCTAGCTTCCTCGCTCTTGAAACAGGTAACAGGCGCATCACTAAACTATTATTATCGTGGAGATTCAACGATAAAACCAGACACACTATATCTCTATTATAGGAAAACATCTCAGACCTGATGTACAGCTGGTTATACCATAAAGACGAGACCATCGTAGTCGGCACCAGTAGCACACAAAACCTAAACCAATACGCACAGGAGTTCCTCGAAACTGTCAAAAACCAGTATAGTCTAGAAGGTGAAGAAATTGGCAGAGAAGGCTTTTCTCTACACATTTCAAAAGAGAAGTGAATTTAGGGAGAGAAAAGGTTCTATTGGTTGGAGACGCCGCGGGTTTGCTTGATCTTTATCGTGGAGTGGGGATGGACTCTGCAGCATTGAGTGGTAGATTATGTGCATCTGTCTCTTATACACATCTCCGAGCCCACGAGACCTCTCTACATCTCGTATGCCGTCTTCTGCTTGAAA
>CALGBN010000443.1 GCA_937877765.1 Candidatus Bathyarchaeota archaeon
CGAGATGTAGAGAGGTCTCGTGGGCTCGGAGATGTGTATAAGAGACAGGAACAGAACAGCGTTAATCATCACTCAACGCGCATCAACATGTGAGACCGCTGACAAAGTCGTTGTTATGGATAAGGGACGAATAATCGCTGTGGGTAAACACAGTGATTTGCTCAAGTCTAGCATAGAGTACAGGAACCTGATTGAGTCCCAAGCCCTCAAAATGAACGGAGGAGGCGAGCTCTAATGGCTGAGTATGTTGACCGTTACGATATTGGTTCACAGGAGTCAACTGTGCGAAAATACAGTGACATCGAGATCGTGAAGCGGATAATAACTCGTTATATGCTCAAACACAGAGGCCTCGTGGCTATCGAGCTTATCCTCGTATTCATGAGGATGATAACAGTCCTCGCTGGACCCTATCTCTACAAGGTGGTTCTAGATACATACATTACACAAACACCCACTGCGGGAGATAGATGGCTGGATACGTTAATTCAGAGACTCACTATAAGCCTAACTGGTGTCACTGAGCCATCGATTAGAAACCTGTTGCTGATTTCAGCATTGATCTATATCGGTATCGCTCTTGTGGAATGGGTGATCACGAGTGCCCAGCGTTACTATGTTGACAAGCTAGGGTTACTTGTTATCGCTGATATCAGGGCAGACTTCTTCAGACACATAAATGACCTATCTCAAAGATTCTTCGAGTACGGAAACACAGGAAGACTCGTCTCAAGAGTCACCAATGACGCAGAGGCATTGAAAAGCATACTATCAACCGGAGTCATAGGGCTGGTTTCTGACCTAGTTATGGCGATCTCAGTGATCTTGATGATGCTATACATAGACACTAAACTGACGCTGATCGCGTTACTCATCGCGCCTATACTAGCCGTTACCAGCAGACTATTCCAAGGCTGGATAAAAGAGGCTTGGAGAACCGCGAGAAGAAACGTCGCCCAACTTACTGGAAAGGTACAGGATTTGATGTACGGTGCGAAGCTCACAAAGTCACTTGTACAGGAGGATCGTAGCCTAATCGAGTTTGATGAGGTGAATAAGCAGAACATGCAGACCCAGATAAGAGCAGAAACCATCTCTGTTGCATACAGCAGCGTTGCCACTGTGCTTGGAAGCATCATGACTGCAGCCATATGGTATCTTGGAGGCGTTAAGGTTCTATTATCCACCCACACCATAGGTGACCTTGTTGCATTCAGCAACTATGCTGAAACATTCTTCACACCAATCCAAAATCTAGCCATGATGTACGGGGAGATACAGAGCGCTCTCGCAGGAGCTGAAAGAATATTCACGATACTAGATCAGGACCCAGAGGTAATGGAGAGCAAAGACCCTGTAGTCCTAGATATGAAGGGAGCCATTGAGTTTAATGATGTGAGTTTCAGCTATCAGCCCAATCAACTAGTCCTAGAAAACATAAACTTGAAGATAGAACCAGGTGAAAAAATAGCTATTTTCGGTCCAACAGGTTCAGGGAAATCCACTATAATCAATCTTCTTGGACGGTTCTATGACCCAGTAGAGGGGGATGTCAAGATCGATGGACTCAACCTGAAGAATATCGCGTTTTCCTCTCTAAGAAATGGTGTCTCAATTGTGCTTCAGGAGCCATTCTTGTTTAATGGAACAGTGGAGTACAATCTGAAGTTTGGTAGACCAGATGTCACAGATGATGAAATGAAACGAGTCGCAGAATATGTGGGCATCCACGGCGCTATTATGGAGCTAGAAGAGGGATACAAGACGGTTCTTAATGAAAGAGGCGCCAACCTCAGCTATGGTCAGAGACAGCTTGTCTGTTTAGCCAGAGCCATCATCGCGAACCCAAGAATACTTGTGTTTGACGAGGCTACCAGCAGCGTTGATCCATATACAGAGGCAAGAATCCAAGAAACCCTACGCAAAGAGATGATGAACAGGACAGTAATACTGGTGACGCACCGGGTCTCAACCGTCAGGGATATGGACAGAATAATTGTGCTAAACAATGGACGTATTGAGGCCGAAGGCAACCATGAGTGGCTCCTAGAAAACAGCAGCCTCTACAGGGAACTATGTGAGATGCAACTAGTCGCGATAGAGTAATTATACCAGTAGTAACCAGAGGGCGGGCACCACCAGAAGGAGCAACCCTGTGGTTACAAACCAAGCAGTATTCGCGAGATCAACATCAAGATCATAAAGAGTTGGTGGAACCAAAGCCGTGAAAGCAACAGGCATTGAAGCTAGTATCACTGATACCTTCAAAGGTAATCCACCATCAACCTGCCCCAAACCCAACGCTGAACCAAGCAGATAAACACTGCTCGGTACTAGAATGAATTTGATCAATGAGAGAACACCAGCCTCTTTGATGTACCCCCTCATCTTGCCAAACCTGAGAGCCATTCCAATTGATGAGAGAAGCAACAAGGTGCCAAGAGGTATCAAAACGCTATTCAGTGCAGAGTAGAAGCTTGGTCGCGCCACTCCAAGGAGATTTAGTCCAAGCCCTAACGCCATACTAGTCATGGCTACTGCTACGAAACGGTCTGTTAGCACTATTTTGATTCGCTGGACCATTGTTTCTGTTCCCTGTGTTTGACTGCTCATGGATTTAGCGTATGGGAAACCGACGCCATAGTAGAGGAAGGTCTCAAAAAGCTTGTAGAAAGGCATCAAGGCAACACCTATCTCACCCAGCAAAATGTAGGTCACAAGGGAACCAATACTCCCAATGTTTGTAAAACTCCCACAGACCACCATTACACCTGTCTGTTTTCTATCAAGATTCATGAACCGCGCGGATATCAAAGCAAGTAACCCACCCAGTGTTACTGCCAAGGCTCCTAGGAATGGGAGTGCGATTATTCTGATGTCGCTGATGTTTAGCGCCCAGATGGCTCCGCCAAAAGCAACAGGGTTGACGTATAACAGGGCAGTTGCTTGGAGTCTTAGTCTGAGTTTGTTGATCTCTGCCTCTGTTTGGGCTATGCCGTGGGGACATACATTACGGTAGAGGTACCCGAATAGGAGCCCCGTGGCTATCAATCCCAACGAGTATAAGATATCCCAGACCCCAGCCATACGGCATACTATTCTGCTCTATATTTAAACGTGGACACCATGCGCCCAAACTATTTACCTATAGAAACCCCAAAAGAGGAAGAGGAACCAGCGGTGCCCCAGATAAAAATCAATAAGCAAAGGATCAGTTGCAGTCTTGTATTGTTTGACTTGGATGGAACCCTCGTAGACAAAGATTTCAGGAACGTAGCGCTAGCCAAAGCACGGTATAGTGCCATAAAGAGAATAGCAGGAGAACCCGCAGCACGGCGATGGGCAGAGCTATCAGGAGTAGAGCTTGATTCATTCGAAGTCGACGATAATGGGCCACTATCAAAGGCGCCAAGGAAAGAAGACCTGACGGTAGCAACTACCGCGATTTGGCTTGATGGCTTGAACTGGTTCCATGCAAAGGAAATAGCAACACAGGCGTATGCAGAGGCTGATGCTGTACAAAGTACCGAGTTTAAGGTTGAGTTGATCCCGGGCACCGAGGAATCACTAAAAGAAATGAGGAAAGCCGGCTGTAAACTCGGGATAGCGACCAATGGTAGCGGTAAAACCGCGAGAGAGTTGATGGAAGCTATCAATGTTGATGGTTTGTTTGATGTCTACGTGGGGGCAGATGAGGTAACGGAAGGAAAGCCTATGCCGGATATGATCATCGAGGCTTGCAGTAGGCTTGGCGTTGATCCCGGTGATTGTGTGTATGTGGGTGATGAGTTTGTTGATGCAGTGGCGTCTACAAGAGCTGGGTGTGTGGGGGTTGTGATTGTCTCAAGGGAGCCTGATGTCTCGGAGTATGAAGCATTTGTTGTTGACTCAGTTGCGGACATTGAGGTAGGTTAAACAGATCAATCTACATTAATTTATATGAATTGGAATATTTTTGTTCAAATATGGTAAAAACCGGTTGTTGTTTTGACGATAAACGCTAAATCTGATGCTGTTCCATGTGTGCTGATATCTTATGGTAAAGATTGAATGGAATGATGGACTGGCAACAGGTATCGAGTTAGTAGACAAGCAACACAAGATGCTACTTGAGAAACTCAACGATATATCAGAGGCAATAGAGAACCAGATGGGCGTAGACGTAATCATCAAGACACTGGACTTTATAGTGGATTACACTGACTTCCACTTCACAGACGAGGAAAAACACATGATAGAGCACGATTATCCACGCATCGAGTACCACAAGAAGATGCACAAAGAGTTCGTAGACACTCTCAACAAGATGATAACAGAGTTCAAGGAAGACGGAGCTACAGAGCGCCTAGCAGAATCAGTGAACATATACCTGTTTAACTGGTTGGTTACTCACATCAAGGGCGTTGACGGAGCTTATGGCAGATACCTGAAGGAACTCTAAGGTTCCTTGAATCTTCCCCTGTACTCCTCTTCAGGGTATTTTAACCGGTTTTTCTCCAGCTTATCCAGCACAGCCTCGGTTAGATCAATATCCAAGTCATGGCTAAGGAATAACAGGTAGATCAAAACGTCTGCGACCTCCTCCTTGATACGAGTCATCTTATGCTGGTCCTGTTTCACCGTCGCCGCTTGTTCTCGTTCATTCCATAGGAACAACTCCAAGAGCTCTGAGGCTTCGATGGTTATTGCTGTGGCAAGCTCTTTTGGTAAATGAAACTGCTCCCATTCACGCTCATGCCTGAACTCTAGCAGTCGGGGTAGGAGACTCTCAACCGAATCAGTCAAGACAATCACCTAGAGAGCTACGGTCTCGTAACCAGCCTCAAGATACTTGAGGAGACTCGGATGACCCTTCATCTCACCACAAATAGGCAACCCCTGCTCAACAGCTGAGTAATAGGCGCCCATCTTCTTACTGCAAGCCATGCAGACACAGTCGATTACTCCTAGTTCTTTGACTTTCTTGTAGAGGCTGTGAAACTGGGCCTCTGGGTCTGCTAGTGTTTTGACTAGCTTTGTGGCGCTTCCCTCTATGATTAGCTTGACATCGTGTCCCTTGGTGTGCATGTCCTCAGCGTAGAGTAACGCATGGACGAAACACATGGGTTCCCCGTTATATGCGAATATCGCGACTTTCATGGTAATTGATTGGGGTTTAGGGATTATAGCGTTTCTCAGACGCCGGTAGAGACATAGCTGAAGGTAGTGTCTCTCCACTTGTTGGGTAGCCTACTGAAGATCATACCAGCCGTAGCTAACAACAATATTGATGCCCCATAGATAACCTGCACCGCTAGTTGAGGTCTGAACTGCATCATCATAGACGCGATCTCGATAACCGTCAACGGCGGCACAACTATCACAGTAAACTTGAGTACTGTCTTGGCTCCGAAGAACATGGTATTGGTCCAGAGCCCAGTAAGATAAGCAGTCACGGCCACCACGAATAGGCTTGTACTTGCTGAGACAACTAGTCCCATTGGTATCATCTCAGGTTGTCCCTTGAGGATCCCGATCATGAACACATAGCCCACTGTGACGCCTGATGTTAGAATCAGGTATATAGCGAGTTTCGCTTTAACCACCATATCCACGCCTACGGGTTGGACATTAAGGTACTCGTTGTGCTCAAGATTCGTCAGGAAGCTGTAGGTCATTACTCCCATGAAGCCTACGAATCCGCTGAAGAAGATGACGTTGAAGCTAATTGGTATCCCGAAGCCTGCTTGGAACAGCCATGATACGAAATATATCGCTAATAGGTGTCCGCTGAATCCGGCTACTGCTGGGAATAAGCTTCCGCTTCTTCTAAGTTCAAGCCACTCCTTGGCGATCATGAACCGTAAGTCACCCATGAAGTCTAGTTTTTTCTCTGTGTCTAGGAATGACTCTGTGTATCGTTGCTGTCTTACCTCGAATCGTTCCTTCATCAACATGACGCCTGTTGTAGCTAGTATAGCTGATTCCGCTACGCCGATCCAGAGATAACCTGTATTGCGAGTCAACCAGTATCCCATCGGCGCTAACACGTACCCGATTGGAAGAATATTCAATGGATATGCGAGTAAAATCAGTCCTACCAATGCTAGGCTCATGAATAAAGTGGCTTTACTAGACTTGAGGCTCAACGCGCTTACCGCGAAGCTAAGCCCCATTCCCACCATGAAGGCGATAAACATAGTTACACCCAGCACAGCAACACCAGTATAGGTTACCCCAGCACTTGGAGCAGCCAGACCAACCCCCAGTACCAGTGGAATATAGCTGTAGAGTAGGTAATACAGTGAGTCTTTGAGATAGAAGACCGCCATCACCTGTTTGAAACTCACAGGGTAAAGCTGTGGTAACTGGAGTAGCATATTGACTTGTCCGAGCCTGCGTGTCATTACGTGTTCACCGATCCGTCCGAAGCCTCCTACGAATACTCCATAGATGACTGATGCTATGTGAATCATCAATAGAATCGTGGTTAAGTCTATGTTGCCCATGATGTAAGGTGTGATGAAGGCTCCAAAAGCCGTCAACAGGAAAATCATCAACGGGAACAAACCTGAGCCAAATCCACCCACAAGCGATTTGTGGAGACGCCACTCCTCCTTGATCATGGAGGTGAAAAGGTGCCAGCTAAGCTGTTGCAGCCTGATCCACCACCCGCAGGAAAATGTCTTCTAGGTCCTCGTCACCCACACGCAACTCATCAAGGGAACCAGTGCTAACAATATGCCCCTCATTGATGACGGCGACCCTGCTGCAAACCTTCTCAGCGATCTCCAAGATATGGGTGCACATGAATACGGTTCGACCCATAGCCACAAGGCTCATCAAGTACTCCCGTACCTTACGCTGATAAATCGGGTCAAGGTTAATGAAAGGCTCATCCACAAGCAACAACTCAGGCTCATGAATGAAAGCCGCAGCGAGCATAACCTTCTGACGCTGCCCCTTAGACAGGTCTCTACAGAGCACATCAGCCTTCTCCGTGATGTCAAAGAAATCCAGCCAATAATCAACACAGCTCATGTCTTCTACGCCTCTGATCTTGCATGTGAGTTCAAGGGTTTCCCGTGCCGTGAGGAATGTTGGAGGGGTCTCGGCTTCAGGTACGATCCCTACCATGCGTTTCACAGCCAATGTGTCCCTATGGGATACGCCTAATGTGATGGCTTCACCGC
>CALGBN010000444.1 GCA_937877765.1 Candidatus Bathyarchaeota archaeon
ACCACCGAGATCTACACCGTCTAATTCGTCGGCAGCGTCAGATGTGTATAAGAGACAGAACAGAAACAAATCGAGGAGCTAAAAGAGCCGCTAGAATGTCTCATGGCGGGTGAGTGGGGGTTCACAGAGTTCAAGGAACTACCCTTGATAGGTGAATGGGCAAAAGCCATCCAGTCTGTTCCAATAGCGTTACACGTGTGTCTTGAACACGAGTGTGCAGTCAATTTGAAGAACGCGCTTTGGAGTATCAGTCCCTTATCCCCTGATTTCATTAAAGAGGAAGGCATAGACGTCAATGTATTAGGCGGCGAGTTGATGAAGCTAGCAGAAGAAACAGCGTTCA
This sequence comes from Candidatus Bathyarchaeota archaeon, assembly GCA_937877765.1. Classification (GTDB taxonomy): domain Archaea; phylum Thermoproteota; class Bathyarchaeia; order TCS64; family TCS64; genus RBG-16-57-9. The sequence continues at coordinate 344 of CALGBN010000444.1, forward strand.
CCGCCATAGCTGGAGGAATAGGTTTACAGGTAAGCGAGTTCGCATCACTCCTAGGCTCAATAGCACTCTATCTTGGGGTCAACTCCACCATCATTGCGACCCAGATCGAGTTATTCGAGAAAGGTAACGGAGTATGTCTCCATAAGGGTCCATTGCCTTGGCCGTTTCCAGTGAAGGTTGGTCATTTCTTGGTGGATATACCGGTAATTGTGAGTCCAAGAATCCCTGTTACCACTTAGTTTTATTCGCATTTATTTGTATATATGGGATATTTCTTAAACCATGTCTTATGTCTATATTTAAGGGGGTTTCTATGGTACAGCAAGAGCAAGGTCCACAGAGTTTACTTCAATTCATCGGCATGATCCGAGGCACCAACCTGTCCAAAATGTGGTAAGAAGGCAACTTGGGTTGAGCAATACAAGCGCTGGTATTGCTACGATTGTAAGGATTATCTTTAATCCCTCCCTCTTTTTGGTAAATCTGATATAATGCCGCTTGTCTTTGGTAGGGTATTCAGTGATATTTCATGGAGATCATACTAAGAAAAGCAACCCCCGAAGACAAGGAAAAAACCATCTGGGTAGAATCCCAATCAACACCAAACCTAAGCTATGTACCCCACGTATGGGACATGTTCATCAACGACAAGGAAGGCGACTGGAGCGTCGAATCAGTAGACGGCGAGCTCGCAGGCTGCGGAAAATACAGCATACTACCTGATGGCTCAGCTTGGCTAGAGACCCTCCGAGTAATACCACAGCGACAAGGATTAGGATTGGGTAAACGCCTCTACGAGCACTGGCTAAAGCTCAGTGAAGAGAAAGGCGTCAAGACCATGCGCATGTACACAGGTATCAATAACGCAGTCTCATCTGGACTCGCAGAAAGATATGGACTAAGCACAGTCGAGACATTCCACGGAGTCAAGATGGAGGCAAAACCATTCAAGACCGAGCACAGCTTCAAACGAATCACCGATGTCGAGGAAGCAACTGAGCTATTGCTGCCTCTCGGTGAGCAGTGGGGTAACTGGATTGTATTGAACCGTACCTACTACAAGTGGAGTCCAGCCATGTGTAAATGGCTAACAGAGAAAGACATGGTCTACAAGGACGACGACGGTAACGTTGTGGTTATGGGTGCAAGGTTCATGGCCGATTACCAGCTTCACATCGGTTTATTCCATGGGGACGCTAAGACTTGTCTAGATTTTGCTAAGGCAAACGCAGCAAACATCGGGGTCAAATCTATTCACTGCTTGTATCCTCAACGTTTCAATGAGATCGAGAAACAGCTCTTGGATAACAAGTTTGTAATGGAGCCTGCTCCCTTCATCGTGAAGGAGATCAACCTCTAATCCCTTTTATCTAGTAATTTCTGTTGGAATCGATAACAAGACAGCTAATGCCGCCAACTGTACTCCAGCTAGTAGATAGAAGACACTGTGTGGTGATACTGCTTCCCATAGATAGCCGCAGAGTAGGGGGCCGATTATTCCGATGATTCCCCTCATGAATCCTTGTATGCCGTACCAGCTACCAAGATACTCGGCTGGGACAAGGTCAACCGCGATAGCCATCTGACCCTGCACCACAGTCATGTTAAAACCGCTTAGGAAGGCTGCGAACAATAGCATATAGTTGGTTGGAGCCCAGACCATTAAGAACCGTGAAAATGCTACCATGAGGGCAGTGATTGTGATCATCTTCTTCCGTCCATATGTATCAGTCAGGTGTCCAAGGGGTATGGCGAAGAATACGAATACCAGTGTGGACGCGGCGCTGATCCCGCCGACGATGAACTGGTTTGCGTTCTTTATCTCGGCGGCGTATAATGGGATATAGAATAGTACTTGGTTCGGTAAGCCTGTTAGAAGGGTCAATATTAGCCATCTTGGTACCATGATTCCTTCACGCATGACTGTTCCCAGGTCTTGTAGTATGTTGTTATCTGTTCTTCTACCCATTCTGCTCTGTGGGTTTGTGAATTTCGTGAGCACAATCAGGAAAGCGATCCCGTAGCCGATTATTTGTAGATAATAGAGGGGTCTGATACCAGTGGCGTTCATGCCGCCAAAGAAAGTGATCAGGCTAGCTCCGATAATTGGTGCTATTAGTTGAGGAAAGAAGCTAATGGTATCACAGATACCCATACCTGTAACCCGTTCATGGCTCGCCAGTATTGAGCCGCATATCATTGGGCAGACCGTACGATCAAGAATGAACGCTACTCCGGATAACGCCATGGCTACTGCTGCTATCTGCCACGAACCGGCTAAAGCGAAAACGAGGGCACTAATCATACTTACACTGATTGTCATCAGGAGCACCTTCTTGATGCCTATTCTATCCGCCAGTACACCGGTTGGTATTGCGAGTATTGTGTTTATTATCCCGTTGAAGCTGCCAATATAGCCGAGTATTAGGGGTGTGGCGCCTAGGCTTGTGAGGTAGATGCTCTGGTATTGATATGTGAGGTTCATGGCGAAGCGTTGAGCTAGGTTTTTCCATATGTTGACCTTGAATGGGCTTTCCTGTCTATCAAGAAACTCAAACCATCCACGAATAATAATGCCTAAGCTTTTCTTTTCACCCAACAAATCACCGAATAAACCTACAAGAACCCATGTAGTGATATAAAATAGAGTATTTAACTCCGCTCAAAGGGAATATCCCAGTACTTGGTCGGGTCATTCATCTTACCATACCCAAGCACTTCATCGCTCCAAGCGAAAAACGGGTTCAAAGCAGGCACGTTTCTGATGAACCACTTCACAATATCATGGCTCAATCCCTTCTTCTTTGTGAAGCTACATCCCCTGAAGCATATGCTACATCCAGTAGCTACCTCGTGCCAATAATCAAAACAACTCTGCTCGTCACAGTACCATTTCAAGGGTCCGGGGTTGTTTGACTCGTTCTTGGGGTTGTAGGTTCTTGGTCCAAATGGAATTGACTGGCTTGGACAATGTTTAGCGCACTTTTCACAGACCTCACAGAACTCTATGATGCCGCTTGGGGCTGGTGGGCTTTGGGGCAGTGGCATATCAGTGAATATCTTGCTGATTCTAACCAGTGGACCATGCTCCCATGTGATGAGGCGACCGTTTCTCCCCATGTGACCAAGCCCTGCTTGTATGGCTATTGGTACACTTAGCGCGGTGTCGTTGCCGCATGGGATTGCGTTCCAACCTAGGCCCCTGATGAACTCGGCTACTGTGCCAGTGGTTACATGCATTCGTGCATATCCCATGTTGCTCGTGACCTCGATAGTGGTTGGTGCATAGCTGTTCTCATTGAACTCCATGGGTAGTGCCAACGCGATAACATACTTGTGGCTCTCAGGGATCACCGCTTTCTCATCGGTGAGATACCCTCTTTCAACATCCTCAAACGCAATCTCCTTACCATCACTGCTATGACTGTAAACCCAGCGTTTATCCAGCTTCGTAAAGCCCACGAGTGCTGCTCCAAAATACCTAGCTGCTTTTCTAACAACCTTAGCGTGCTCGTCTGGGGTTTTCTCCCATCGTGGAATATGGTCTGGTTTCACTGATACGCCCAGGGGTTCCCATGAATAGTATCCTGTTCCCATTCCGTCTTGGTTGTCTGAGGTGTTTGCTGCGTTCTTGAAGCTGATGTCAGGGTGACTGAATCCCGGGACGCCTTGCTGCATCTTATTCCATACTTTGCGTGTGTAACTGAATGTGTCTGGGCCATAGATTTTACTTTTTACCGAGAAGGCTGTGCTACGTGCGTCGAATCGTTTGTACTCACCCTTGATAGGATAGTATTCATCGAAAGGTATGCGTTTTCCCATCCAGAATCACTTCAATATTCACAGGGGAGGTTCTATAAAACGTAATGGATTGGTGTTTCTGCCTATTTTTCAACAGTATTGAGGTAGACAGCAGATGCAATGATGCCGATGGCAACTATATTCACAATGGTTATTGGGCTGTCTCTTATACACATCTCCGAGCCCACGAGACCTCTCTACATCTCGTATGCCGTCT
>CALGBN010000445.1 GCA_937877765.1 Candidatus Bathyarchaeota archaeon
GTATATTTCGGGTACGATGATGTATCCGAGTCTCCAGCCTGTCATGCTGAATGTCTTGCTGAAGCTCATGATGTTGATGGTGCGCTTGGCGTACTCCTCGCTGAGGCTCGCTGTTGAGACGAACTTGTTGTCATCGTAGACGAAGTGGAGGTAAATCTCGTCGCTGTAGATGCCTAGGTCGTGGTCTACTGCTAGGTCTCCAATGGCTCTTAGCTCTTTCTCGGTGAAGACTGTACCAGTGGGGTTGTTTGGGTTGCATACAAGAACTGCCTTGGTCTTGGGTGTTATCGCCTCAGCGATATCATCCACGTCTGGGTGGTACTTGTTTTCTCTTTCTAGCTGGACGAGGTTCTGTTTAACACCGAGTCCATTGAGAATGTTGAAGTGTCCACGGTACGTGGGCTCAAACATGAGTATCTCGTCACCGGCGTCCAGAATTGTACGTAGTGCAACGTATAGTGCTGCGCTGCTGCCTGCGCATGGGATTACGGCTGAGTCTGGGTATGTGACTCCTCCGAATCGTTTGTAGTAGTCTACTACTGCGTCTCTGAATACCTTTGGTTTGTCTGTTTGGAACCCGTAGTGGGTCCACTCGCCGCCTTCCTTCATCTTTTCGATGGCTGCATCGAAGACGTAGCTTGGGGCTTCTACGTCGGGGTCGCCGACGCTGAGTACAATCTTTTCCTTGGACATTGATTGATCTACTGTACTCCTTTCTAATCGTATTTAAGAAACACCTAGAGAAACGAGAATATTTATCTTTCAATGAAATCTAAATATGTTGATGGAAATACCGCGAGAAATATTAGTGCTCAGCGCTCTATTGTATGCGTATTTAATTGTAAAAACAGCAAGAAAAACGTATGAGGAGAAAACGAAGCTAAATTATATTACATTACTTTTGATGGTTCTCAGTTTTGGTTGGTCGGTTTTAGCAGCTCTTGATATGATAGAGTTCGCGGCGATAGCTTGGTTTGCTACGATGATCATTAGTCTCATCAACCTACCAGAGCTGGGTAGACACGTAGATCAACAGTTACTTGAGATGGATGAACGTGAACCAATTAGAATTAGCGATTTTTTCACGAGACAGCAATTGGGTTGGCTTAAGTTGGCTTATCGACGTGGAATAGGTGTATCGGTGTTGGGTTACTTTGTTTTCAATACAATCATCTATGGACTTGTATTACTAGCTCTGGACTATTTCTATGGATTCAAGATCGGAATATCAGTCTACGCTTTGATATTTATCCCAGTATCCACCTACCGCCTCTATAGGCAAATAAAGAAAAGATTAGCTATCAGAAAACATACAGTAGCCATTCAAGGATAATCGAGATGCCAGCGATTTTTTCATAATGATTACTGCGCAGTCAATACGTAAGCTTGCGAGCCCTTATCAGTAAAATTAACAGAGAATAAAACATGAAAATATCCAGATGGCTAATCCCATTGAGCATACTTCTAACCTTCACAACAACCCTTGTTTATTCTGATCGAGCCAAGAATAGGAGCTAGAATGATATACGACCCAGTAGACCAAAGAATACTGATGTATGGAGGAGCCGACTGGGAAAATGGGTACACTTTCTTTGATGAGCTCTGGAGCTATGAACCAGAGACAAACATATGGACACTGCTAGAGACTACAAATAACCCTGACCCAAGATTCAACACCATGCTATGCTACCTTCCAGAAAAACACCAACTCTTCCTATATGGAGGCATGAGCCAACAAGATAAAACAGACGGCACATGGATTCTCGACCTCCAGACAGACAGATGGACAGAGCTTCACCCAAGTAATGAACCAAGCAGAAGAAGCGACGCATCAATAGCATACGACCCGGAAAATGATGTAATCGTACTGTACTCAGGGTATCTGCAGAATGATACCCACACACAAGACACATGGATATACAGCTTCACAGATGAAAACTGGATACGACAACACCCAGAGAATACACCACGTGGACAATATGGACATTATATGGTATACGCTGAACAAACAGGACAGTTGTTGATGTACCCCGGTCACTGGAGCATCTACTCACATGGGGTGTTGATGGATCATGGTTGGGGTGGAAACATCTGGGAATACGATGTAGTACAGGAGATATGGACTGAACACGTATCTACATCGATTCCGCCGGGAAGATACTGGGGACAACTTGTCTATGACTCAACAGAAAACAGGTTGATACTCTTTGGAGGTAATGGTGTAATCGATTATGACGATACATGGATCTATGACATAATATCAGAGACATGGGAACAAGCAAGTCAAACAATACAACCACCTGAAAGAGGATGTCAAGCTATGGCATATGACCCAGAAAACAATGTGGTGGTAATATTTGGAGGACACGGTGAAAGAGGTCAGAGCCTTGGAGACACATGGATACTAGACTGCGAGACCCTCAC
>CALGBN010000446.1 GCA_937877765.1 Candidatus Bathyarchaeota archaeon
CAAGCAGAAGACGGCATACGAGATGTAGAGAGGTCTCGTGGGCTCGGAGATGTGTATAAGAGACAGATATTAAACCACTATATTTAGTTAAATAATTTAAATTGTGCATAAATTATTTTGATAATGGGATTGTTACATATATTATAAACAAAAATGAGGTTTCATAGAATTTTCATCAGTTACTTGTCCTAACTGTTTATGATGAACGCTAAGAAACTAGTGACACTGACATTAATGGTGCTTACCGTAACTCAAACAGTTTACGTTTCCCTATGTGAGCATCCATACATACTTAGATCATCATGGCTTGTTAACCCGGTTTACTTAGACGGAGACATAACCGACGCAAAAGAATGGATCGACGCAGAGAGCGTCGAACTCGATTTAGGCACTAACTATGGTCGAAGCCCGCCTTTCCTCGAAACAAAACTCTGGGCAAAAAACGACCTAAACAACCTATACCTTCTTTACAGAATAGAGTTCCCATACGGCAGCTATGACCTTGACGACCAAGCGTTCATCTACTACTTAATCTACAATGGCACCTCTGGCTTTATAGCCACAGATAAATCAATAATAGGACAACTGGGATCTCCACAAGACCAGTATGATTATGATGGCTCCATATGGACAAACGATGTACCTACTGGTATAAACAATGTTGAGGGTATGGGGCATTATGATGGCACATTCTACTGGTTTGAACTAAAGAAACCACTTGATAGTGGAGACATGTGTGACTGGTTATTCGAGATAGGTGAAACCTATGGGTACGCATCATCTCCAATCGATAAATCAGATCATCTATGCGTCGGACTCTACGATGATAGCCAGGATTATAACATACAGAATTTTATCCAGCTCGTAATTGCAAAGCCATCAATAGCAAACTTTACCCCTGTTGGAGGAGAACTCGCCCCTACTCAGAAAGCAGAGATAATCAGGATGTTATTATTCAGACTAACCATCTATCTGACAGTCATTCTCTGCTGTATCATATCTGTGAAGAAACTCATTTAATCTCCCTTTAGGAGTAACATATTTAATTGAGATGTGCTATCAATGCTGTTGCGCGGGCCCGTGGCCTAGAACGGTTATGGCGTCTGACTGATAATCAGAAGGTCCTGAGTTCAAATCTCAGCGGGCCCACCTTCTACTTTACATAACCATGCAATAATGTATTGAATTATATCAATAAGAGAAATCATATATAGATATCAATATTAATGCAAATAATTGTAAATAATGGTGAATGTAGAACAATTATTTTACATATTTCGTTGATAGAATGAAACTCCATAGTAGAAATAACTACTACAAACAAGGAACACATCTAAATACTGCCGAGCCCCATGAATGATTCAGGTGAGGAATGTGTCTACGCTATCAGAGGCCATACAGGAAAAATTCAATAAAAAAGACTGCCCATTCTTACACGATTGTGAGGTACCCATCACAAAGGACTTCTTCACCAGAGTATGCAAATCACCAGCCTACATCAACTGCCACCACTTCGCGAAAAGAATGAACGAGCTACAGACGCCCATAACGTGGCTGCAGAAACTCGCAGTAGATCAGGCGAAGATGATGACCACAGACGTCGAGGCCACACAACCTTAAATCCGGTGCCTGTTTATTCGTATTGAACTCTGATGCAATTAAGGGAGATATTTCCATCAATATACAAACTAGTGAATGGCAGCCAAGAAATTTTAGCTACAAAAAATCTGACCCCTGGAGTAACATATTACGGTGAACCTGTCTATGATGTTGATGGCGTCGAGTACCGCAGTTGGAACCCTACTCGTAGTAAACTTGGTGCAGTGATTCTCAAAGATATTCAGGAAATGCCCATAAAACCCGGTTCAAAGGTATTGTATCTTGGCGTCGCATCAGGAACCACCGTCAGCCACGTATCAGATATTATTGGCGAAGAGGGGCATGTATGGGGAATTGATTTTGCCCCACGTTCAATGAGAGACCTACTGGATAAAGTGACGAGAAATAGAAAGAACCTCTCACCTATTCTTGGGGATGCTCGTGATCCTTCGAGTTATTCGGCTTATGTTCCTTTGGTGGATGTGGTGTTTGCTGATGTGGCTCAACCAGATCAAGCTGATATCATAGTAAAGAACGCAGATCACTTTCTCAAAAAGGGAGGCTGGTTTATGTTAACTATCAAATCACGTAGTGTTGATGTGCGTGAGAAGCCGAAGGATGTATATGCTGATCAGGTGCGGATCATTGAAGAGGCTGGCTACAAAGTGCATCAAGTGGTTATTCTTGATCCCTTTGAGAAGGACCACGCTATGGTCCTAGCTTCATCTGTTTGAAAGGCTTCATGTATTTCTGCACTGTGCTCCATGAAGCCCTCATATAATCAGGGCACTCTTTGTTCGTGGAAAAATGTTCCTCAATAAATCGTTGTGTCTTGGTGTCACTGGAATACCCGGAATTGAAATCACCATGCAGCTCTCTTAGTTCTTTGATTCTCTTGTCTCTTCTTACTTTCGCTAGAATAGATGCTGCACCTGTGGAGACGTATTTTTGGTCTGCCTTTGGTTCACAGATTACCTGCATTTTGTATTTTATAACTGACTGCAGTTGTTCAGCGCATCTCTGGTTATCTACATCCGGTGGGTCCATGTGTACAAGGTCGGGTTTGAGTTCTCTGATGAGTTTCGCCATCACCATAGTTTCAAGATAGTTAAGGCGTCTAAGGGGTATGCTTCTGAAGACTACCTTGTCAATTACTCTTGGCTGTATCTCGAAAATCCTATAGTCTAAGGCTAGTTCCTTGATCACTACGACTAGTTTTTCACGTTTTTTCGTAGATACCTTCTTGCTGTCCTTGACGCCGATCTCTCTGAGTGTGGGGAGTGTTTCTTCTTCGAATACTGCTGCCGCTACTACGAGGGGTCCTATGGCGCAGCCTCGTCCTGCTTCGTCTACTCCCGCGACTCTCATCGTTGTCAATTGAACTGTTACAGCTTTTAAGATATGCCTAGCTCATTGTATAGTTCAAGGTACCTTTGGGTAGAGGTTTTACTGTTGAATCTATGAACGATTGTGGTTCTTGCTTCGCTTCCAAGTGATGGGTTTTCTATAGCATCTAGCATTCTTCTTGCGATCATCTCAGTGTCACCGGGTTTGTAGAGATAACCGTTTACTTCGTCAGAGATTATCTCGTTACACCCATAACCATTCACTGCTACGGGCACTACTCCACAAGACATGGCTTCCTGTAGAGATATTGATAATCCTTCGCGTCTAGAAGCTAACATAAATACATCTAACTTCTGATGGAAACTGACCGGGTCATGTACTCGTCCAGGAAATATAGCATCAATCTCGAGTTTTGATGCTAGTTTCTCCAATCTACACTTATCCGGACCATCTCCCCCTATAATCAATTGGGAATCAGTCTTTTCTGAGAGTAGTTTGGCTGCATATAGTATCTCGTCTATGTTTTTTTCTTGTACGAGTCTTCCAAGGGTGCCTATTGTGGTTTTTTCGTTGTCTTTTATTGGTTTGAACCGGTTTGTGTCTACTCCTAGGTAGATGGTCTCAGTTTTTTCGGGGGGAGCACCAAGTCTGATGGCATATTCTTTGATATAGTTGGATACTGTGGCTATGTAGTCTGCTTTTCTCAGGGTTCTTCGCGTGATTGGTAGATAAACCGTTTTCTCCATAGGATAGGTGATGTCGCTTCCGTGGCATGTTATGAGTTGTGGTGTTTTTCGTGGATTGACTGCTGCTAGGACGCCTAAGGGTATGGCTAGATGTGTGTGAATAAGTTGAGCCGTGGTTTTCAGAACATGGAGATAGGCGGACATTAGGTATGCTGGTAAGCATGCTGTGATTAGTCTTGACGCGTTTTTCATGGTGGCTTCTGCGATGTATTCCATTTGAGGAGACGGCATGTAGGGGAATCTGTGAACAGGGTAATTGTTTGTACTTGGTTGTAGTGTTCTTGGTGCGATTACCTCAAGCTTTACATGTTTTGAGAGATTATCGCATAGCTCTTTGATGAATGCTCCATGGTAATCACCTCTGTATCTTGGGAAGCTGGGGGTTAGGACCGCTACGTGTGCCACATCTGAAATAATAGTTTCAATAGAAATTAATAGATATCTATGCATGTCTGTTTCATAGCTCTGGAATATTTTGCGTGGGGGAAATATGGGGGTATTGGGAAGGCTACTAGAGATATTGCATCAGAGTTAGCGAAAAGAGGCGTCAAGGTATCTGCAGTGGTACCTCTTGGTGCCGATCAAAGTAGTTACGAGCATGTTGATGGGGTTGATGTGTATGGGTTTCCTCTATCAGAGTATCCGCTGATGGGTGGTCTTCTGCGTAGGATTGATGCGGATATCTATCATAGTCAGGATTTATCATTGGGAACTTGGTTAGCGAAAAAGACCTGTCAAGGTGTACATCTTATGACGTGTCAAAACCCAAAAACCAAAGAGGATTGGAAGAAGGTTAATCGATTTTACTCTTTGAGGCGTAGAATCTACAATAAGTTGATTGATCCACAGGTTACGCGTTGCGTCAAGAACCTTGATCATGTCTATTGTCAAGCCAAATACACGGTAAAGAAGACTCGCAGTCTTTATGAGCTAGATTACAATCCGACATTTCTACCTAATCCTGTAAAGGTTCCAAGTAAAATACCGGAGAAAAGCGATACTCCTCTAGTTCTTTTTCTTGGACGTTTTGATGGAGAGAAAGACCCTGAGTGTTTCATGAAGTTGGCGATGAGGTTTCCTGATGTAAATTTTATTGCGGTAGGAGCATGTCATGACCCGGTAATTGATGAGAGGATTCGTGTCCAATACTGTGATGTTGAGAATCTCAGTCTCCCGGGGTTTATTACTGGTTATGAGAAGAGGCGGTTACTTGATGAGTCTTGGGTGCTTGTTAATACAAGCGTCAGTGAGTGTCTTCCAGTCTCTTTTCTTGAAGCCTGTGCTCATGGGTGCAGTATTTTGAGCTTTCATGACCCCGATGGATTTGCATCAGATTTTGGCTTTCATATCTCCAAATACAATCTGGACACAGGACTAGAACAGCTTCTAACGGATGAAGCCTGGAGAAAACGAGGCTCACTAGGCTACAATTATGTAAAAAAAACTCATGAGATACAACATGTGATTGACCTACATCTACAAGAGTATGAGAAGAGAGTGGGTTGATTATTCCTCATCCATAGACTTAAGTTCGGTTATTCCAAGCATCTCAATATCCAATGGGAATATTGGGCGCCTGATGTTCTTGAAACCAAACCCAGCTAGTCTTGGGCTCGTAAGTCCGGGGGTGTCCAGTTCTATTATCTCTGATGCGATGGGTGCATGCGCGGCTCTGTAATGTACGCTGGATTTCACTATGATGAATTTCTTTTCCTCAGGAGTTATACCCAATGATCTGTAGAGGGTTAGGTCCAGTGGCTGTAATCGTTTACTGGTTACTATTACGTCAGTGCCTCCGATGTCAAGGATGACCGTTGATCCCATATCCATTGGCACCCCTGTCCCCATTGGTCCATTTGAGATGAATTTACCATCCGAGATATGCTTCACATTGGCATCGACTGTTACAGGTGAGCCGTGTAGGTTATCGGTATGACCTCCAAGGCTCAGATTTACCTTATTGCCTACTCCCTTAGCGATCGCTTTTTCCACGGCTACAGGGTCCCATATTAGCGCAAAGACACCTCCGGATAGTTTCTCTTCTATCATGGCTTTGAGTACTACTGTACCATCCTCCGGTGATCCTCCGCCGGGGTTATCCCCGATATCAGCGAGTACTATTGGTCCCTTTGATGCGTTTTTCACGTGTATAAGTGCTTGCCGTAAAGGTATGGGGGTTACTAAGAAGTCTCGGCGCATGTTCCAAGCCATATCATGGAGTTCTTTAGCTAGTTTGTCTGCTAGTTTCTGGTCGTTGTTGGTGGTTACTATGAAGCTCATTCCTGCCTCAGGTATGTCACTCCAAGGGAAGCCTGCTGCTACGGTTATTGTCTCTACCCCTGGTAGCTTTTCCATTTTATGGGCTTCGTCCAGCATTGTTTTCATTGGGTGTTTTCCTGTGAATTGGACTTGTAAGGCAGGAAGCATTGGTGGTTGTATGAAGCCTAGAGTTGGTTTGAGTTTTCCATCTAGCATCTTTTTGGTGAGATTAACGGCTTCCACGCCTCTTTCATAGCCATCGATGTGGGGATAAGTGTCATATCCGATGAGAATGTCAGCGGAGTCTATCATCTCCTGAGTATAATTCGCGTGATAGTCGAAGGTAGCTACAAGGGGTTTATCGCCGATAAGTTTCCGCACCTCACTGAGTACTTTTCCTTCGATATCCGGGTACTTCTCGCTTACCCCAGCTCCGTGTAGATGTAGTACAACTGCATCAAGGTCCTTGTTGGCTTTGACTCCATCCAGTATATCATTTAGTAATGTATCAAATGCTTCAGCGGTAATGGTTCCAGAAGGTGTCGCCGAGGCGAATACTGTAGGAATTACTTCGTATCCGTTTTGTTTACAGCCTTGAAGGATTCCTCCGGCTGGGCTCTTTGTACCGTCGAACTCTTTGATTATGTCTTCTCCATAGAGGAGTCTTCTTTTCTTGAACTCCTCTAGGTCTGTCTTTATGTTTGATAGTACGTTGGTTTCGTGGCTTATTGCTCCTGTTAATATTCTCATGTCAATAAAAGAGGCTGATTAGGGTTTTAACATATACTAGAAATATTCTCGAAGATCGATGCCCTTCTCTGCGTCATCCTTGATGCTAGGAAGAACTCCTTCAACATTGAGTAAGAATCTTTTACTATGCAATCCATTACCGAATCCGCCAATGCCTCCATTATTCCATACAACGCGGTGACACGGAATAATAATGCAAATTGGGTTTTCTCCTACCGCGTTTCCGACTGCTCTTGCTGCCTTGGGTTTCTTGATTTTTTTAGCCAAGATTCCATAGCTTGTGAGTTTGCCATAGTGTATCTTGTAGATTTCTTTCCAGACTTTTTTCTGGAAATCTGTGCCTCTTAGGTCCAATGAGCCTTTGAATTTGGTGTTTTTTCCTTTGAAATAGTCTTCTAGCCAGAGGCTTAACTCGTCGAGTTTGCTTGGTCTATACTC
>CALGBN010000447.1 GCA_937877765.1 Candidatus Bathyarchaeota archaeon
TTTTTTTTTTTTTTTTTCAGGCAGAAGACGGCATACGAGGTGGAGAGGGGTCTCGTGGGCTCGGAGATGTGTATAAGAGACAGGGGGGTGGCTGTGCCAGTCTACGACGGCGCCGGGCTGGATGACTATGTAGCAGAGGGTGGCGTTGTGGCCGTTCCCTATGATGCTTATTTTCACTCCGGGCACAGGCTCTAAGCTGGGAGCCTTGTCCCATGATGTGTCTTCCATGGGACCCATTATGGCGTCGAGGGTATTTGAACCCAACTAGAGGCCGATAGGGGCTTGCTCCTTGCGCTCCAGGATTAGGTCTCTTATCTCTTTGCGTATGCTGTACCTGTAGGGCATGCTTGAGGTGTTCCTGTCTATGAAGCCCCTGTCGTAGAGCTTCTTGAGGAGCCTGGCCGTGTGCTCCCTAGTCCTGTCGATCTTCTCCCGTATCTCGGGGACGGTGCCCTCATCCAAGTCCACGATCATCTCTAGGACCTCCATCTCTGTTTCAGTGAGCTGCTGGAATATGTCCTCGCCTTGGACCGGGATGGGGGCGTCCACCCGTATCGCGACGGGAGCCAAGCGCGGCTGGGCTGAGAGCCGGGTTAGATCGGTCCTCATGTCCTGTATTGATTTCTCGATGGTGTCCACGCGCTCAGAGAGGTCCTTGACCTTCTCCAATCCTTTTAGTTCGGCGTCGTTGCCTGCCTGGGTAGCCTTCAGTGCCTGGTCGGCCATGTATCTGGCGTTGTTTGCCTCGTGCTCTATCCTGTCTAGGTCGGTCTCCATCTTCTTGACCTGGCGCGTGAAGCCCATGGTGATGTTTCTTACGGTGGACTTGCTCTCCTCGTACTCGGTTTGAGCCATCTTTATACGCTGGTGAAAGATGTAGCTGGCCGCCAGTATCACCATGAACAGCGCTAACGTGGTGAAAACCAGCTCCATGTATCTCCCCTGTATTGTGCTAACGGTCTCCCTTTTTTACGGTTTCGGATTCATGAACAATTTGATATTTTGTAAACAATTTAAACATTGTTGGATTGTTTGACAGATTGTACATGTATGCATGCTTAGAGTTTAAATTGCGCAGTACATCTAAAACCTGAACAATTTGAGCTCCGGCGAACTGATAGAGGCCAAGATAAGTATAACGGGCAGGGTTCAGGGGGTAGGCTTCAGGCCATTCATATATCGGGTGGCGGTGAGGAACGAGCTGGTGGGCTACGTAATCAATCTGGGTGACGCCGGCGTAGAGATAGTCGTTGAAGGGAAGAGAAGCCAGGTGGCCCGGTTCCTCGACGACGCGAGACGGGAGGCACCGGAAGTCTCCGAGATCGAGGACATAGTCTTCGAGTACAGACCGCACCGTGGCAGGTTTAAGGAGTTCGTCATAGATAAGAGCCAGAGCAGAGGCAGGGTTGCGTCGGGCATCTACCCGCCAGACATCGGCATTTGCCCCCAATGCCTTGAGGACATGGCCACCCCGGGAGGCAGGTGGTACGAGTACCCCTTCACTGCCTGCGCGTGGTGTGGCCCCCGATTCACTTCCGTTAGATCCCTCCCATATGATCGTGAGCGCACCCACATGCACGAGTTCCCCATGTGCGAGCACTGCAGGAAAGACTACCTCGACCCCATGGACAGGCGCTTCGATGCCCAGGGCATAACGTGCAGCGTATGCGGGCCGGAGATGAGCCTCTACGACTCTGACGGGAACCCCATAGAGGCTGAAGACCCGTTCAAGGAGGTCGCAGGTTATCTCTCGGAGGGCAACATCGTTGCGGTGAAGGGCATCGGCGGTATACATCTCGCATCTCTAGCCACCAGGGACGACGTCATCGAGGAGTTCAGACGCAGAAAGGGGAGGCCCTACCAGCCTTTCGCGTTGATGTCCCCGGACCTAGGCTCTGTTAGAGCCTATGCCATGCTGGACGGCCTCGAGGAGAGGGTAATACAGTCGTGGAGAAAACCCATAGTGCTGCTGAAGAAGAGGCATAGGGTCATCTCGGAGCTCGTAGCCCCCGGGCTGGAAACGGTGGGCGTGATGCTCCCCTACACGGGCATCCAGACCATGCTTTTCATGAGGCTCAATGAACCCGCGCTAGTGATGACGAGCGGCAACAAAAAGGGGCTACCCATGGCCACCTCGAACAGGGCCGCTTTCAAGGAGCTCGGTAGAATCGCCGACTACTTCCTGCTCCACAACCGGGAGATCGTGAACCGTTGCGACGACTCTGTCCTCAGGTTGATCGAAGGCAACACGGCTTTCACGAGGAGGTCAAGAGGCTACATTCCAGACCCTATAGATACGCCTTTTAATAAGAGGATGGGGATCGCCTTCGGAGCCGAACTTAGAAACGCGGCAGCTGTGGCTGCTAAAGGCAAGGTCTTCATGACTCAGTACCTCGGGGACACGGACACCCTGGAGGGCCTCAGGTTCGAGGAGGAGGCCATCCAGACTATGTGTGACCTGCTTAATATCACGCGTGACCCGGATGTGATGGGGTGTGACCTCCACCCGGGT
This sequence comes from Candidatus Bathyarchaeota archaeon, assembly GCA_937877765.1. Taxonomy (GTDB): domain Archaea; phylum Thermoproteota; class Bathyarchaeia; order TCS64; family TCS64; genus RBG-16-57-9. The sequence continues at coordinate 2,513 of CALGBN010000447.1, forward strand.
TACATGACATCACATATGGCAGAAGTGATATCACGTGAGACGGGTGTGACGCTGGTGAGGTCACAGCATCATCACGCCCACATAGTCTCCGTTATGGCTGAGAACAACGTCTCTAGGGAGGATGAGATTCTGGGGATCGCCTTAGACGGTGCAGGATATGGCTCAGATAGGCAAATTTGGGGCGGAGAGATACTAAAATCAACTTACAGCGGGTTTGAGAGGCTTGGACACCTCGAGAACCTGCCCATGCCCGGAGGAGATCTATGCGCATATCACCCATACAGGATGCTGATAGCGGGCCTCAGTAACGCTGTCACAAGTGATATTATACGTGATATCACAGAAAATCACGTCGAAAACGCCCTGCCCCACGGTAAAACAGAGCGGGAAGTCATACTGAATCAGCTAAATAACCCGGATATCCTTAAGACTTCGAGCTCTGGAAGGTTTTTAGACTCCATATCCGCGCTTCTGGGCTTAACATACTATCGATCATACGAGGGGGAGCCTGCAATGAGGCTTGAGGCGCTGGCCACCAAGGGAAGCCCGGAGCACATCGATCACAGCGTTGAAATCTATAGAAGAGACGGAAAATACGTTTTAAACACATCAAATATCCTATATTATATGTTAG
>CALGBN010000448.1 GCA_937877765.1 Candidatus Bathyarchaeota archaeon
CAACAGATAGATTACACCTGAGTGAGGTACTAAATAATATAAGAAATATCGAAGGAGTAAATGACATAAACGTAGCTTCAATACTAGAGATATTCAAAGAAGAATATACACTACCTTTACATTCGCGAGACTCACCGATAGAACCATAAAAACTGGAATACATCCGAAAAGAATGAAAAATAACGTAATCTTTACATCAATGTGCCTACACAGATGGAATATTTTCGATTTACTTAAATATGATTAGATTAACTCTGCTTCTGATAAAGATGAGGCGGGTAAGCGATGTGGAGGAGCCTCCACAACAGTATGCCTCGATTAAGAGGCATGGTAGAGCCCCATTTGTTGGGGATTACACAATCCACCTCAGCGTTAGCGTTTAACATGTTTGGTATACTAGCTGGTACGATACTCGCTGAATCATATGGGGTATTTGAGAAATACAAATGGGCTCTACTAGTATTCCCAGGCATCCTAAGCAACAGGGGCGCTATTGGCGGCTTATTCAGCGGCAGGCTGAGCACAGGTCTTCATCTAGGAACAATATCTCCCAGTATTCGCGATAACACAGATGAGGCATATCAGCTATTTTCAGCGGTAATAACATTAACCGCCCTGAGCGCATTATTAATCAGCTCAGGCAGCGGATTATTCGCCTATCTTACCTATAAAATAGCGTTCTGGAAAATAGTTGAATTATTCCTAACAGTATTCTCAACATTAGCCATCTCGATACTCGTAATATCACCGACCACTTTTCTGGTCTCGATCTACGCATTTCACCGTGGACTCGACCCTGATATGGTTGTATACCCTGTAACCTCAACGACTGCCGATGTCTCGATAAGCTTAATCTATGTGATAATTCTAAGACTGATTAGTCTACACAGTCTATTTTATGATACTATGATTGTTTTGGTCAATCTCTTTTTCATCGGATTTGCAGTTTTACTTCATAATAGAAGCAAAGAGAACCGGGAGTATCATAAGACGATCAGCGAGTTCGTTACTACTTTGCTTGTTGTTACTGTTATTGTTACTTTGACTGGTCATGTACTAGGTAGGATAAGTGATAGCATCGGGAATACTGCTGAGATCTACGCCATTTATCCGGCTATGATTGACACTGTGGGCGATGTGGGTTCTATTATTGGTAGCACAGCGACTACAAAACTCAGTTTAGGTATTTTCCCCGCAGAGTTCAAGTCACTTCTAAGTCATCTTACAGAGGTATCATATGCTTGGAGCAGTTCTTTGCTGCTTTTTACTGTATATGGGATAATATCTGGGGCTACTTACGGGTTCAGTAACTTTTCTTCTCTATTGGCTGTAGTTTGGTGGACTAATTTACTGGTTATTCCGGTTATTGTTTTGGTTAGTTTCATGGTTGGGATCATTACTTATAGGCGTGGTCTTGATCCTGATAATTTTGTTATTCCGTTTGAGACGAGTCTCGCTGATAGCTTGACTACTATCGCGTTGTATCTAATGGTGTTGGTGTGGTACTGAGATGTTGGATTATATACAGACTTGGATGATAAAGGAGGGAAAAGAGCAGGAGCATGATAGGCTCCTGAAAGAGTTTATTGTGAGGATTGGCTGTAATCCGTATTTGGATAGTGTTTGGTTTCCTCCGCTTCAAGGCGCTGATTCAAGGAAGCGTATCCTTGCTTACAGGTTCAAGAGTGCAGTGGATTGGCGGTGTTTCCGTGCATCAAGTATTGATGAGCTTAGATGGTTCGTTGATAAATGGGTGTCTTATATTGATCTGGATACTTTTCGTATCTTTTTCTAGAGGGATGATGAATAATATGAGATTTAAGGTTTTATCATTGCTTTGGCTTGTTTTTTGTGTTTTCTTGATATGTTATGGGTTAGTGTTTTGTTTAACAGGTATTTTTGAACTAAATAGTTTTTATTCTGTTGTTTTGGGTTGTATATTGTTTACTGTTGGAGGTTTCTTGTATTGTAGATTGTGTAACCACCTATCCAGAGAGGAGGTTTTTTGATTATGGATGAGTATCTGTCTCTTATACACATCTGACGCTGCCGACGAATTAGACGGTGTAGATCTCGGTGGTCGCCGTATCA
>CALGBN010000449.1 GCA_937877765.1 Candidatus Bathyarchaeota archaeon
GTTTGAACCCATCGCATGAAGAGTTCCCAACACAAGCCCCATTCAAACGTTTCTTTGGTGCAGAGAAAATATACAAAAAAGAGAAACTAGATGAATCAAATACGGAGATTTACCTAAATTCACTGAACACCTACTTCAAAAATCAAAGTTATAATTGGTTTGATAATTTTGAGCCCATTCTCAATGAAATGGATTGCAGTTTCTATCTAGGGTACAGAAATACTGCTTTACATACAGATTTCTGTTCTCCCTATGCGACAAATGTCACCTGGGCGGAATATGAGAAAACAACAAGCAAAGAGATTGTGAAAGATATTGGTCGAAAAGGAACTAAATTCTGGAATGACCTAGTTAACATTCTAAAACCAGATGCAATCCTTGTATCATTAAGAAGAAGCTACAGAGAATCATTCTTCAAGAATCAAAATCTCGACTGGAGAATTTTAATAGAATTCACCAAAAAAGCCAATGGTCAAGAACGTAAAAATGCATACAAAGTTACATGCTCAATAGTCAACATAGATGAAACAAAATCACTACTAGTATATGGACCGAACAACGTAGTGCCATTTATGATCACAACAGAACCAAAAAAAAACAACTAGGACATGCTATCAAGAATATATTCACTTAGCACGCCCTACTCAATCCCACTCAAATCCAAAAACTCCCACCAACACTTAACCCAACAATGATACTCAGGATGGATGCAAGGATATTCATCGAGATGTGAATGTCTAAATCTAGTGAATTGATGGTGAGGTTTTCCTTTTTTTAAAAAAGAGTTATCATAAGAGAGTCGTTAAAAACATGTTGATAATATACTGGATATGATGATCATTTGACCACCATTAACGCTGTCGCCTATATTGTATCGGGTGCAATCGAGATATTGTTACCCATTGGATTGGGGTTTTATTTTACACGTAGATTTGGTACCAGTTGGAAGAGCTGGTTCGTAGGTGCTTTGATGTTTCTCATCAGTCTGGTACGGCTTCCTGTGAATAACTATGTGAATACTTTGATCACTTCTGGTGATATAACCTACTATACGTATCTCATGATCTATCTAGTTGCGTCATTAACAGCGGGCGTTTTTGAGGAGACTGCGCGGTATATTGGACTAAGATATCTGATAAAAAAGAAAGACTATGAGGAAGGCGTCACCTATGGTGCTGGTCACGGGGGTATCGAGTCCATACTCTTGGTAGGTATCAACGTATTGACGATGGGGTTCATACTTCTCACAAACCCTGAATCAATCCCAGAGACGCAGTTATACTTGATTACAATGATGCCTTGGTATCTACCACTCATTGGGGCATATGAAAGAGTGATTTCTATCGCCACTCATATCAGCTTGTCAGTGATGGTGCTTGAAACCATCAGAACAAAGAACCTAAAATACTACCTCATCGCGGTAGTCACCCACACAGCAATCGATTACTTATCAACTTCAGCATTAAACTACAGTATATTATACGCAGAACTAGTATTGACTGGCTTCGCTATTGGATTAACCCAGTGGGCGTACACCAAAATCAAACAAGAGCCTACAGATGATACGGCTTCCCCTCAGCCTTAACTGAGTCGGGTAGCTTTTCACTCCATTTCTCAAGCCACGCAAGATCTTTCTCTTGATCTCGCAGGTCATCAGGCATAAGCTCTGGAATAGTCTCAACAGAATTACCTATTGGATACCAGCGTCCACACTCCGGACACCTGAGTAATCCCTCCTCAACCTCGATCAGGTTGAGATACCTGTATAATACATCCATTCCCTCCGAGTACCTGCTAAGAAGGTTCTCAGCGGATTTATCCTCCTCAAACTCGAGTCTGTTTAGGAACTTGAAAACATCAACGAGAAGCTCAGAGGTATGCATAGACTCTGTGTGATCATTGATCTCTTTCAAGGAAGCCACGCTGATGGTTCCATCCATTATCTGTTTTGCGAGATGCTCATACTGTTTCTGAAAGTACTGGCTTTTTTTGCCTGCTTCCTTGTTTATCTTGTCGAGTTCTTCGTCGCTTGTTTCCCATGTGTAGAAGTATGCTTCCAAGGGGTGGTGTTTGTCTATTGGGCATGCTAGTACGTTTAGTAGCCATGGCTTCAAATTGATCGAGAATACTTGAGGCTAGGCACATAAAAAACAATACCCCAAATGGGGGGGAGGGGGGGTACCAACATCCCAGCCATAAACAGGCTTCTTTCAATGAAAACAGCCCCAAAACAACCCAGAATAGGTCGCGATAAGTGTAAAAAAGTGTATGAGTAACGGAGAAATAAGCACCCATAACCCGGATAATAACTACTTGAAGAGGGAATACTGTTCGAGGCATAGCCTTAAAGTAGAATATTTGTTAATAGTGTCCCACGTGGGACATAAAAGGAAAATGTAGGAAAATACTGCTATTAGGCTATGCTATACGGCGTAGTTTTTTTGCTTATACATTATGTATAAATACCTCTGTAACACGATAGTAAAACAGAGGATCGGTGATATGTAGAATGGCGCTGCCTAAGCCTATGAGAGACCTAGCACCCGATGAGGTGAAGTGGTTTATAGAGAT
>CALGBN010000450.1 GCA_937877765.1 Candidatus Bathyarchaeota archaeon
ACGAGATGTAGAGAGGTCTCGTGGGCTCGGAGATGTGTATAAGAGACAGGCTTGAGGCTGACTCTGTGAACGCTTCTTTGGTTCGAGAGGAGATTATCGGTGTGGCTGATGATTATGTTGGTTTGACTGGTCCCTGTGGCTTGGATGAAAGCGGTACCAGACACGTATACCATATAGGATTATTCGAAATAGTATCTGATCCAAACCCAAGATGGGCGCTGATCGGGGAATACGATTCCAGTAACCATGCTATAACTTGGGGTGAGTAGATGAGCGATGGCTTGTTTCAGTATCGGACTGTATGGGTTATCGCCTTGTTCTTTGTACTGTATTTCGCGTTCTTAGCTGGATTCATAATTTTTGTTGAAAGGGTTTCAGAGGCGAACTATGAAAATATCTTCTATGAGTATGAGTGCTGTTTCCCGATGCAGATCGTTGAAAAAAGCTTCAGATCATACTCATCTCCCCCATGGGTAATGTCAAACCATCAAATCACAGACAAGGAAATGTTCCTAGAACTACTCAAATGCGACGACCTATTCGCAATATACCGAGAAAGTGATTACTGGAACAACGAAATAATCTACTATGGAGCCATCTCACCAGCAGACCACTCCACATTTATCGCGGTTTTCCGATACAAACCAACAGTAACCGAGATCGATAACGGTTGGCTACGACCAAAAACATATGAGATTTCATGATTTTTCCCTTTTCTTAATTAGAACGTATAAGAACTTGGTTACTTAGCTGTTGAAGTTTATTACTCCCTGTTTTGGTTTATTAACATTGTAATCTTATGATAAATTCATACTTTAGGGTCTTCTTCGATCTCATAAAGTTCTTCAGGATCGGGTTCTGGGAGATTTTCTAGTCTTTTGAATTCTTCTTCAAGTTCTTCTATTTCTATGTCTGTGACCATTATGTAACAGGTTTTTATTGTTCTGTTTAGTGTGTCCATTGCTCTTAGTTTTGTCTTTGTGGGTATGTTCTCATTTTGTTGAATACTATCTAGTTGTTTGAAGAGGTTTTCTAATCGTTCGATGTATTCTTGAGAATTTTTATTTACCTGTGTTTTTACCTGTTTTCCACCCCCTCGGGTAGATTTATAGATCAGACAGGGTTCTGACTTGTTATGGACTCTTTTGACTCTTATCTCCTCAGAAAACTCTACAGAAAAACATCCCGTAACGGTGACCGCCTGGCTGAGGCGGAGAAACAGATAGACTGGAACCGGTTCAGGCCATTAATTCAGCCCATGTACAATAATGATACCCCTCGTGGAGGCCGTCCTAACATGGATCCCGTGCTCATGGTGAAGCTCCTAGTCCTCCAAGCATGGTATGGACTCAGTGACCCGGAGCTTGAGCGTCAGGCCTTGAATCGTATCGATTTTCAGCATTTTCTCGGGTTCCCCGGGGATGCCCCGGATTATTGTACTGTCTGGAAGTTCAGGGAAAGACTAGCCGAGACGGGTAGAGATAGGTTGGTGTGGGCTGAGCTGCAGCGTCAGCTGGATGAGAAGGGACTCAAGGTCCGGAAGGGTGTGGTGCAGGATGCGTCATTCATCACAGCGGATCCGGGGCACGCACCCGTGGATAAGCCTCGCGGCGATGAAGCACGGACCCGTAGGAGCAAGGATGGTGCGTGGGCCAAGAAGGGGAATAAGTCGTATTTTGGGTACAAGCTGCATATGAAGATGGATACTGATCATGGGTTAATACGTGACTTGGAGGCATCGGCGGCGAATGTTCATGATAGCCGAGTAGATCTCAGTCTGCCCGGTGAGGTTGTGTACCGGGATAAAGGTTATCAGGGCGCTGAGCCTCGTGGCTGGGATGCTACTATGAAGCGGGCCTCTCGTGGTCACCGGCTATGTATATGGGATCGGCTCAGGAACCGGCGTATCAACAGGAAACGGGCGCCTGGTGAGAGGCCTTTCGCGGTGATTAAGCATGTGTTTGGGTCGGGGCACGTGTTGGTTACATGTCTTGATCGGGTCAGGGTGAAGCTGGTGTTTGCGTGTTTTTGCTATAACTTGGTTCAGTTATGCACGTTGGGAGGTGGCGGGTAGCGTGGGCTATCGATCAGGTGGTGGATGAGGTGTGCTGGGAGGTTCGATAGGGGTGATCTGGGGTGGCTTGGAGACTGGATCTGGATCGTTGGAGTCTCGATGACCATAGTTTTGCACTCTTTCTGGAGCTGCTTCAGACAAACTTGGTAACAAAAAAGATAGAAACCCAGAAACTAAAGATAATCAAAATCCTCTTTAGATAACAATTTACGATAGTGGAAACTAAATCATAGATGGGGGTTCAGTTGAGAAGTAGATACGTCTCCATTTTTGTTGGTTTTGGTGCCAACAGTATCAGGTTCCACTGTATCAGACAGCGTTGACGATGGAATAGACTATATGGTCTACTATAATGAGCATCAAACGGTTCCAGCACCATTGATCATGGACATGGTCTCGGTGACTGTTACATCGGGGAGTGAGAATATCTGTCTCTTATACACATCTCCGAGCCCACGAGACCTCTCTACATATCGTATGCCGTCTTCTGCTTGAAA
>CALGBN010000451.1 GCA_937877765.1 Candidatus Bathyarchaeota archaeon
CTCTTACTGCGTGTTGAAGCCGTTTACCCATCAAAGGCTTCTCGGCTCTTACAAAGAAGAAGCCCTCACTTGCTCCAATGGCGTATGCGGCTATTATCAAGCCCTCCAGTATCTTGTGGGGGTCTCCTTCTGCGTTGAGCCTGTTCATGAATGCCCCGGGGTCACCCTCATCGGCGTTGCAGATTACGTATTTCTTGTCGCTTGTGACTGGGCGTGTGAATTTCCATTTGAGTCCTGTGGGGAAGCCTGCTCCTCCTCTTCCCCTTAGTCCGCTCTTGATGACTGTCTCTATTACTTCCTCAGGTGTAATCTTGAGGGCTTTTGCAAGTGCTTTGTATCCTCCTTTGTGGATATATTCGTCTATGTTTTCTGGGTCGATTATGCCACAGTTTTCTATGGCGTCTCTTACCTGATATTTGAAGTAGGGTAATTCATCGAGAACAGGTAGATTTAGCTCCATCTGGTATGCGCCAGTGTAATCTCTGATAGCCCAAGCTTTCTCGATCTTCCCCATCAGGTAGTCTCCGAGTATAGTCTCGGCGTCATCAGGGTTCACGTTACTGTACAATACACCGGGTTTATCATAACTCACAATCTCGACGAGTGGCTCAGCGAAACAAGCACCTATACAACCTACGTTGACAACCTTTGCATCAATCTCATGAGTCTCTACTGCCTTCACAAAGGCTGTGTAAACTGGGTTGGCTCCTGCGGCTATTCCACAGGTGCTCATGCCGACGTTGATTCTGATGCCGTCCTCACCGTAGAGGAAATCTTCTCCGCTCATTGTTGTTCCTCCCTGTACTGATCTAGTATTTCCTGCAGCTTCTTCGCAGTCATCTTACCATAAACAGTCTCATCCACTTTTACGACTGGAGCCAGACTGCATGCTCCGAGGCATCTTACCTCTTGTAATGTGAATAATCCATCAGTTGAGGTATCCTCTCCCGGTGACAAATCAAGCTCTTTCACTAACTGTTTATAGAGGTCTGTTGCGCCAGCTACATGGCATGCGGTTCCTCTACATATTGATATCTTGTGTTTTCCCTCTGGTCGCAGCCTGAACTGGTGATAGAATGTCGCTACACCATAGACGCGGCTCAGTGATGCCCCCGTCTTGTCGGATACCAGTCTGAGGGACTCATCGGATAGGAATCCTTGCTGATTTTGTATTGCTTGCAGAACAGGGATTAGGGGACTGCTGCTCTCTTTGTTATGTTGGCTAAGCAGCCCATCTATGATGTCTTCTATCTCAGTTGGTTTCACTGTGGCTCACCGGAGTATGGATAATGATATCATTTTAGCTGTTTAAGCTTCACGACTCGATAAAGTTATACCAGCTCATAGTCTGTTACTCGGAGCTTGTTTTTGCCTTACAGTCATTCAGAATACTACGGAGACTCTCAACCTCGCTGACCTCTAGCGCCTTTTCTAGGTGTGGAATAGCGTCCTTGTAGCGTTTGATTTTGTATAGTGCCAATCCTTTCATGTGGTGTGCTAACGGGTTATCAGGAGTCATGTTGAGGGCGATGTCAAAGTATTTTATAGCTGATTCCATGTTTCCCATATTGTAGTCAGCTTGCCCTCTAAGTATGTAGATGATGTCAACCTTGTCTAACTCAAGAGTCTCATCGATAATGGGTATAGCCTCATGATTCTTTCCTTGCCTCATCAAATAAGTAGCGTACAATTGTTTATGCGATGGTGCTTGAGGCGCTATTGTGATTGCCTTGAGGATGTACTCTGTGGCTTTTTCCAAGTCATCCATAGCGGCATGTGTCTGTGAGATATAGTTCATTATATCCGCGTCATATGGGCGCTTCTTATCGGCGTGTTGAAAGCTCGTCAAAGCCTTCTCTAGTTCCCATTCTTTCAGATGCAGTAGTCCCTCTTTGATGTGTCTGTTAGCAGATTTTAGGAAAGCCATATCGCTACTAATAGACACTGAGTCCCTTTAAGCATATTCAGTCAACTCCTAACCTTGTTTATCCGCGGCTTTTATCTACCTGAAATCACAAACAAAACCCATGAGTAACCTATTCAGTCCATGTGGTATCAACTGCGCTGCTTGCCCATGGTATAAGGGAGAAATGGAGCCCCAATGTGCTGGCTGCTACGCGGTAGAGGGAAAACCATTCTGGGGAACCTGTGAAGCGTTTTCATGTGCAGCGGAACATGGAGTCGAGCACTGTGGGTTATGCAGTGATTTCCCATGCAGGGAGTTCATGACTCGTTATGATCCAAGGGAGGGTCCTGAGAACGCTTTGATGAGGGCAGGATTATTGGCTTACAGAGCCAAGTATGGTGACGAGGAAGCATTAGAACTGCTTGAGAAAGCAGAGTCATATGAGAAGCCCGAGTAAACACCCTTTTTTATCCCCACCTGTGTAACCTTTGCTATATGAGAAGCTTCGAGGATGTCTCAACCACCATACGCGAGACAACACTAGTTGTATCGGCGAGCCTCACATTCATATTCCTATTATGGGCTGCGGTGGTTATCAGAAGCGTCATCCAACGAGGCAACCTACTGAACCCTTTGTTTCTCAGCGGCTTGGTCTTGTTCAGTATTTTCGGTTTCTTCATGCTAGAGATAGCGGGAAGGTTTGGTTTCATAGGTGGAGGATTGAAGTTTGGAGCAGCAGGTATCGTGCTATTAGTGTTACTGGGGGCTTGGGTCGGTGGTGATACGGGTGTAGCTTTTTTCTCTGGTAGTATATCGGGGATTACTTTGTTCTATGTCAAGAGCATCTACGTGGTTTACTTTATTTACAAGACAGAGACGCGGAAAACGGAGCCAGTTTTATCTGTATCAGAGGCTGAGCCACTGGCTGGACTGCAGCATTATAAGTTAACTGGTATTGGCTCCAATTTCGAGTTATTGAACTATTTGATTGAGGCGCTCTGTGACGGTGCTCAGGTGATGTACTATGCAAGGTACAGGGAAGAGAATGATGGTCCATGGGGGCGATTTATCGAGGACACCATGTTGTTCTATGGTAACTATCTTTCACCGCTCCACATGATAAAGTCTAGGAGAAGCTTCCAACTCATCAGACAGATAGCGTTAGAGGCATCATATCTGGACACCATGGAGCGTGCATTGTTCAATTACTGGCTGAGAGCATACCTAACTGGGGATTATCTCTCCGTTGTGGTTCCCTATGATGATGATTTCTTGGTTAAAGCATCCATTTGTGAACGTAGCTATGGTGAGGAACTGGAGATAAAGGAGATTCTCGGTGAGTCAGCGTTCTTATTGTTGATGGACTCGGTGACAGCTTTCACTGAGCCTGTTATTGATGTCTATACAGATTGGAGTATGGATGAGTTAAAGGAGCATATCGCTAAGGTTCATCCAGTGGACTAGGCTTCGCTTGCTTCCTTGATCTCCTTGCTGAGAAGAACAGGATACAATCCAGCTAACACCAGTGTTAATGCGGCACCTATATATGCTGGTGAGTCTAGTCCAACGTTTTCCAGTAGGAAGCCTCCGATCATTGCTGAGACTGCGCCGCTACCGTTCATGGCTATCATGCGTATGCTGTTTGCTGTGCTCATCTCGTCCTCGCTGAGGCTTTTCAGGAACAAACTTGTGATAATCGGGTCACTCATGAAACGTGTGCCGCTTCTCAGCACATAGAATAGGCTGAGTATTCCGAAGCTAGGACTCAAAGGCATCAGGAAGAAGAAGATGGCTGATAATGCGATACCAGCCACTATGCTCTTCATGTTTCCAAGCTTCTTTGCTATCCCTGCTGCAACTCCTTTGCTTGCTGCTTGGGTTAGGTTGCTAATGAAGAAGAGCGTGCCAAGTCCAGCGCTAGCTATTCCAAACTTC
>CALGBN010000452.1 GCA_937877765.1 Candidatus Bathyarchaeota archaeon
GTCAGATGTGTATAAGAGACAGCTCCAGAAGACTGTAAAACTTCTAGATAAATACATCAAGGAGTATAAAAAATGAAAATTGCATGGGGCATAACTGGAAGCGGAGACAAGTTTAGGGAAACCTATGAGGTTATGCGAGAAATCAAGGACGTTTATGGAGAAAAATTAACTATCCATGTTTATCTCTCTAAAGCCGGGCAGCTTGTCGCTAAGTACTATAAGTTGACCGAGGCACTGCAGGGCTTTGATAGGTATAATGTTGAGGTAGATGCTAACACGCCTTTCTTGTCGGGGATGCTTCAGTCGGGTAGATATGATTTTTTGATTATTGCACCAGCTACAAGTAATACTGTGGCGAAGATTGTGGTGGGTATTTCTGATACTTTGCTGACTAATGCCGCGGTTCAAGGTGTGAAGGGTTTTATTGATGTTCATATTATGCCCGTTGATTTCAGAGAAGGCATAGTTACCACTATAATCCCATCAGGCAAAGAACTCAAGCTACGTATCAGAAAAGAAGACGCCGAGAACGTTAGACGCCTAGAAAAAATGGAAGGCTTCCTTGTCTTCGAGAATCCAGATGAAATCTGGGATATAATAGAAAAAAGGTTAAGAGACTAGTTTTTGTCCAGCTAGTTTCTCGACTGCTCTCACGACTGCCTGTGTACCGTCTTGTAGCATGTCTTCTGCTTGGCAGTGCCTGAACATCTGGAGAACCAGTGCTGTGGCTGGTAAGGGCATCTTGTTAGCGTCACCAGTCTCCATGATGATTCTAAGGTCTTTGAGGTAGTCCTTGATCTTGAACCCAGGGGACATATCATCCTTCAAGAGTCTAGCACCGTTGTTTGTTAGTTGCCAGCTTCCCGCTGCTCCACCTGATACTGCTTGATGGACACGCTCTACATCTACACCTGCTTTAGCTGCGAATACCAGCGCTTCCGCTACTCCTAGCATTGTTGTACCTACTAGAATCTGGTTTACTGCTTTACAGACCTGTCCGTCACCGTTTCCACCGATATAGGTGATTGTTTTTCCCATCGCCTCAAGGATAGGTTTGCACTCCTCGAAGACTTTCTCTTTTCCACCGACCATGATGCTTAGTGTGCCATTGTTTGCTCCGATAACTCCTCCGCTAACTGGTCCATCAAGCATCTCTACACCCTTCTTGGCTAGTTCCTCAGCTATCTCTACTGTAGCGATTGGGCTGATTGTGCTCATATCGATGAAGACATCGCCTTTCTTGGCTCCATAGATTGCACCGTTTTCTCCTAGAATGACTTCCTTAACGTCATCGCTGCCTGTTACTATACTGATTAAGATGTCGCTGTTTTCTGCTACTTCTTTTGGTGTTTTTGCGAGTTTTGCTCCTGCGTCAACTACTGGTTTGGTTTTTGATTCTGTTCTGTTCCAGACGGTTACTGGGTAGCCTGCCTTTAAGAGGTTAAGACTCATGCCTTTGCCCATTAAACCTATTCCAATGAATCCGATCTTCTTCAACGTGATCAAATATAGAGGACATTATAGCCTCTAAACGGTTTCGACTATAGAACAGATGCCTTGATTCTTAGAAGCGCGTAGTTTCCGCCGAATCCTATTATTATCAATACGATGCCGAACATTAGCCAACGATTGGCTGCTTGGCGATTATACGCTATCTGTGTGCTCCTATAGGTCATGTATAGGCCAACTATGAGGAATGAGTCAACCAGCATAACAACATAGCCTTCGGTGGATGTCTGCTCATTGGTATATGGGTGTAGGAAGCTAAAGCTATTGCTTGATAATGTTACCATGGAGTTTGGTGATTCAAGGATATTGTAGACGCCTCCACCGATGATAAACAAGCAAAAGGCTACAACTGCTATAGAGATGTATTTCTTTGGGATCTGTATCCTGTTTTTTCTGAGTAGGCTACTTTTTGGTTTGCCCTTATTTTTTCGCTTAGACATCCCTTTTTTCCTCTGCGGATTAGATGCCTGATTCCCATATAATCCTTTGCTATCATCAGAAAGATACTGTTTATAAATGAAAATCCATGTAAAACTATGCTGAGGGGAAACATTGCCACAAAGAATACTCTGTAGTAAATGCGGTGAATTGCTCTATGAGGGAGATCTACTCAAATCACCACAAGATGTTATCAAGAAATTTGAGGGAAAATGTCCGGCGTGCGGTAAAGAATTATCTTTTGAGACCGACGGTGTCAAGGTTAAACCCTGTGAAAACACCTGATATTGAATAACTGTTTTAACCTCGTCATGGGAATACCCATACGGTAATTTCCTTTGGATGATAAGGATTTGAAAAAGACTCATCTATACAAGTATCACGTCGAGCACGGAAACGTAATTGACTTCGGCGGATTCGCGATGCCTGTATGGTATGAGGGAATAAAAGTTGAACACGCAGCAGTAAGAAACGCATGCGGTATCTTCGATACATGCCACATGGGACGAACATGGGCAACAGGACCGGATGTAATCAGGTTCCTGAACTATATTGTGACCAACGATGTAACTACTCTTGAGAAGAACGGTGGGTTGTACACGGTTATGTGTAGGCCTACCGGAGGAATAATCGATGACTTGATCTTATACAAGATCAGTGACGAGAAATTCTGGGTAGTATACAATGCCAGCAACAGAGAAAAAGACTTCAAATGGCTAAAGAAGAACAGCAAGGACTTTGACGTCAAACTCAAAGATGTGAGTGACGAGGTAGCTATGATTGCTGTACAAGGTCCCAAGGCACAAGAGGTACTTCAGAAGATCACAGAACAAGACCTTGAGAAGGTAGAGCGCTTTAACATCTCAGATCTGACTGTAAGTGGCTATGAGATGATGGCTGCTAGAACCGGTTATACTGGTGAGGATGGCTTTGAGTTGTATATCCCAGATACTACGCCAGAGAACCCTGAGAAGGCTTTGAAGGTCTGGAATGATCTTATCGAGGCGGGGGCGGTTCCATGTGGACTAGGTGCAAGAGACAGTCTACGACTTGAGGCTGGTTTATGGCTATATGGTAACGATATGGATGAAAGCATAAACCCATTGGAGGCACGTCTAGGCTGGACAGTGAAGCTTGACAAAGAGGGTTATTTCATAGGTCAGCGGGCGATACAGAAGAAGAAGGATGAAGGTATCTCAAAGATTCTTGTAGGTATCAAGATGGAGGAGCGTGGAATCCCGCGGCACGGTTATCCTGTGTTGAACATGGAGGAGGAAGAGATTGGCTTGGTTACTAGTGGTGGTTTGAGCCCGACTCTTGGTTATGGTATTGCCATGGCGTATGTTCCGCCTGAGTATCGTAAGCGTGGAACCGAGTTGAATATCCAGATTAGGGGTAAACCGGTGAAGGGAAAAGTAGTTAAATATCGACCCTTCTATGATTCCTCTGTATACGGTTGGAAGAGGGATAAGTAATGACCGATGAATACAAGGTAGAGGAAGGAATCTACTACACCAAGGAGCATGAATGGGCTAAGAAGCTTGACGACGGCATGGTTGCTGTTGGAATAGATGATTTTGCTCAGGCACAGCTTCACGAGATTGTCTATGTTGAGTTACCTGAGATGGACGCTGAGGTATCACAAGGTGAGGCGATCGGTGCAGTCGAGTCTGTTAAAGCTGTAAGTGATATGTATTGCCCAGTCGGCGGGAAAGTTGTTGAGGTGAACGAGGAGTTGCTCGATACGCCTGAGAAGATTAACAATGATCCTTATGGTGAGGGCTGGATTGCCAAGATTGAGCCAAGTAGCCTTGATGATGATCTGGGTAACTTGATGGATGCAGCTGCCTACGCGGAATATTTAAAAACCGTGTCCCACTAACCTTTTTTCTCTATTTGCGGGGGTTCCCAAGTGGCCAAAGGGGTCAGGTTCAGGTCCTGATGGATTAGTCCTTCGTGGGTTCGAGTCCCACCCCCCGCACCAATTTACTAG
>CALGBN010000453.1 GCA_937877765.1 Candidatus Bathyarchaeota archaeon
TTCAGGACTCTTAAACGGGGTGTATTGGCTTTTCCTCATTGGGGTCCGGAGGCTGAGGAAGCGGTTATGAGGTATATTGGGGACCGTGCTTCTGGTCCACTGTTTCTCAATATTGAGGGTAAGCGTTTGAGCCCTGGGGCTATCGGTATGGTGTATCGGCGGTTTAAGCTGCGTGAGGGTACGCCTAAGCTGAGTCATCATAGTTTGCGGAAGTTTCACCGTACGGCTTTGGAGGCTAGGATGCCGGAGAGCTACGTTAAGAAGCTTCAGGGCAAGAAAACTGATCCGTATATTCACCCGGAGCAGACCGGGGAGCTCACAGAGGCGTATATCAGGCACTATGACGCGATCCGGGTCTACAGGGAGGCACGGGAGGTTGAGCACTTGAAACAAGAGTTAGAGTCTCAACGAGAGGAACATACGGACCTTGAACGTAGGCTGCGTGACGCGGAGAGGTATATTGAGCAACAACGCATAGAACAAGCAGTACGGCGGGAACTGGATAAACAGGGAAGATAATGGATCCATTCCCGTAGTTTTATTCAGGTGAGGATGTTTTTAGAGGTCCCCGTTTCTGGTGGATTCCATGGTTCATATGTTGATGCGTGGGATCAGGAATGAGTCTCCAGACAATGCATTACGGAGGTATGTTTCCATGAAAGATTTTTTATTTACATGTTAAGTATACTGTTCGTTACCTGTATGTGAAGGTGAGGAATCATATCTGAGGCAGATTATCGTTTACTAGGCAGAGTTTTCCATGATATAATATATGCATACCAGAAAACTATTCGAGAAACACTTGGCGACTCAGATAAAACGATACTTAATCTGATTGAGGCCCTATGTCAAAACACCTCGCTAGAGAGGATATATGAATCAAAGCAGAGTTTTGAGGAGCTAGTTGAGTTCATGGCTAAGAAACTCGGTGACACACATCTTGGAAAGGTGAGTCTAGTGAAGCTGGATAATGAAAGCTACTTGTTTAAAATAGATCAATGTATTTGGGCTGATACCTATCACCCTCAGATGAATCCTCATGATGTCACGTGTCCTTTTGCTTTGATCGCATTAGCCATATATCAGATAACAACGGGGCGTGATGTATGTATGGCTGACTCAGAGTTCTCACCTCATGGCTCGGTTACAAAGGTCGAGCCCCGCTCCAACATAATGGATAAACTAGTTGGTTAATCAAGAGGATTCGTTTTGTTAGTGCTATAAAGTTATTATTCTGGCTCTGAGTGTGTTTTTATTGCATGCCAAATGTGAATCACTTAGCCGCTGTATTTACACATCTAATCTTGGTTCTGTATGGTCTGTTGTTAGTGGTGTACCCTTAGAGGTATTTACCTCAGTTTTCCCCGACTGCGGGTAGTTTAATCGGATTCTTCTTGGCTACGATGGGTGCCTTCCGTAATCTTGATTCCATTGTTTTTTACTTATAAAATTAGTTCAGCCCATTTTCATGTATGTCTATGTCTACAAGGGCTTCGTCTTGTTTTTAACCTGATAACATTTGCGTATATCCGTGGTGAGGAAACGTTAGAAGGATATTGATCGAGATTCCTGAGATTCTAGCTGAACAGATAATAGCTAACCATGGAGACCCTGTTGAGGTTTATCTAAAAAAATTGCTAGTAGAACAGTTTACACCCGTGGAAAACAAGGATACGTAGCCTCTTTTTTTTTCTTGTTGCTGCATTTTTACCCAACCCCACTTTTGACATATGGGTACATGTCTTATACCATGCTTTCTTGGGTTTTTTGCTGTGAACCTGTTTGGGTAGGATAACTAAGGACTCAATGAGGACAAGAATACAGGGTAACATGAGTAATCTCCGGGATTATTATCGTATGGCTTTGAAGGATAATGAGCTGCAGGATGCTTTTGACGCTGTGTGGCGTGACTGGGATAATGAGCAAGCAGCCATGGTCTATGCTCAAGTAGTCTCCGCGTATGACTTGTTGAACCTAACCGGAGTACTAGGGAATAGACGGGAGATAACCAGGTTAAAGGAGAGAATTGAGGCGTTGGAAGCTGGGGCGTAGTGTGATTAACTATCTTAACGCCATGGTGGATATAGGGATCCTTAACTATACCTAGACAACGTGGATGGGTGGAAGCTACCGTATCTACAAGCTAGATATGGATGAGCATATGTTTAAGCAGCATTTGGCTAAGGTTATGGTTGAGAAACTAATCTGCGAGTATCCTGATATGGGCCGTAAAACGCTACAGAAAATGCTGTGACGCAATTAGTTTGGTTTGATAATTATTCTACCATCCATTATAATCCAACCCTTCTCCCGCAGTGGCTCTACTACTTTGGGTAACGTTAAAGCATACTTTACGTGTTCACAGTCAGCGGATTCACATTTTTCACAGTATGGATCGTTTTTGAAGTAGACGTTGACTATTTCTTTCTTGAGGTTGTCATAAATGGTTGCGTGGTCATCAAAGACGTTAATGTGGCTAAACCTGTCATACTCCAAATGATATGTCTTCATTACGCAGTATTCGACTGCGTGTTGATAGTTGTGGAATACTCGTTCATTGATTTGTTGTTCTATCCATTCTAGGGGTTCTCCTTCGAAGGTTATAGTTACTCGTTTTTTCTCTTCTTTAACCACTTTCATTCACCACTATGCTTCAATAATATACTTATGATGATATATGCTTATCGGTGAAAAATGATGAGGAATGCACACGGATATGGTTAAATAATCATAAATTGGTTATTATTGGTGATAAGTTTTGACGTCTAATAGACTAACCATTACCTTAACCCCTGAACTCATGACCCAAATCAGAACCCTAGCTGAACATGAGAACCGGAGTAAATCCAACATTATACAGGTCCTGCTCAAAGAAGCAATAGAAGCACGTAACGGGAGATAAAAAAATGACAACGAAAAACGTGGAATATATGGAGGTTGAAGCCTAATGACGGTCCAGGTCCATGAGCATCAACACTCCACAAAACCACTAAACATAGGGACTCTAAAAGAGTTACGCGAGGAAAACCAGAGAATAGCCGACAACTTCCTAGAAAGAGGCTACTATCTACACGATGAAATAATCCGCATCAACGAGATCAAAAACACGCTACAAGGCGGAGGCATCCAGCTATGATCGCCATAGAGAAACAGTCGCCGCCCCTCAGCGTACGGCTAGCCCGAGTCAACGTCAAGATGGCTCAGGTCACAACCATTATCGGAGCCGCGACAATCCTCACAGCACTACTATTCGCGGTCCTCAAAACAGCGATACTTGAAACCATACTCCTAGTCACATTAACACCCTTCCTAATACTCACAGCCATAACAATCCTCACAGCTATACTCACTCTCATCATAGCAGCCGTCACCGGACACCTACATGAAACATGGGATGAGATCATAGAATGACTCACCGTAAACACGTCCACGAATCAGAGGTTGAACCAATAGCCATAGCCCTACGTGAACGCCTAATAGGAATGGTACCATTATTCGACCCCCAGACCCCGATAACCTACCCGGAACTAGAACAACTCATGGTCCTATACCGGTTCGAGAACCACAAAGTAGGACAACCAAGCTACCCATACCCCCAAACATGGGGTGTAGCAGCACAGTATCTAGGCGTAATGGTGCCAAACATACAGTCCAACATCGGACACCCGGAGCAACCGGAAAACTCCCCCGAGAAACGGATGGCGGCTCCGGGTCCACTCCATGAAAACCAGTGTCCCCACTGCGGCGCAGTATCACCGAATCCAAACTACTGCACATACTGTGGAAAACCAATGGAGGTACCCGCACAGTGAATCCACGCATCCAAGCCGAGATAAACTCACTATTAGCCCAAGAGAAGGCGCTACGGGAACATAGACAACTCCTAGAACAACAGGAACGGGACGCCTACCAGAAACAATACCTCCGGGAGGCTGAGGCTTAGTGAGTCAAGTTACGGCACTTGATCCATGGGAGACCCCACGCCCAGGTCTACACACCACCGGAGGCTTAGCAGGATGGCGCTACCCTTACCTATTAGGATGGTGCGCCCTACACCAACTTGACCCCGCGAAAACATTCAACGCAAGAGACCTAACCCCAATCATAGAACAGACATACGGCGAACACGTAGACCCCAGAACCAATGCAGGTCTCTTGAAGAAGCTAGAGAGACGCGGATACGTTGAACGGATAAGGTTGTTATCATCCGGTAGAGCCCACTACG
>CALGBN010000454.1 GCA_937877765.1 Candidatus Bathyarchaeota archaeon
TGGGGTGGTGACGTAGACCTGTTGAGGACTCTGTTCAATGACTTCGCTGGGGCACCTAGCGCCTTTAGTATCCCCGGTTTTGATCTACCGGAGGAGCTTGAGACGCTTCTTAACGCTCAGCTATATGAGACTGATGAGGCTGCTCGTAAGGATATGGTTTACAGGATTCAGGAGATCATAGCGGAGGAGTTGCCTCTATTGCCTATCTGGAATACTCAGAGATACTTTGTCTATAATAGCGAGGTGCATGATGGTTGGTATTTCCCCTTTGATCACCATGTCGCTGAGCACCCCAAGCTAAGCTATGTCTGGGGTACAGTTGAGGCAGATGAGCCCGTTGAAACAGATGAACCAGTGACTACTGATGAACCTGTCACAACTGACGAGCCGGAGACTACTGATACTGAGCCAGAGACAACAGATGATGGTAGCTCTATTCCCGGTTTCCCGGTCCAAGCTATAGTCTTGGCTCTGGTATCTGTTGCTGTGTATCTCTTCTACCAGAAACGTGCCTAGCATGAAGGGACTCGGTAGATACCTTTTCACTTTTGTTATTGTTACAACGATTATCTTCTTTTTACCTAGATGTATGTCGGGTGATCCCTTTGATTATTTATCTGATAACCCCACGGGTGATGTTCTAATTGTTTTAACTCCTGAGCAGAAACAGGCACTAAGAGATTATTATGGGCTTGATGAGCCTCTCAGGGTTCAGTTTGTTCAATATCTGAGTCGTTTGGTTCGATTTGATCTAGGAGTAAGCATTTACTATAAACAGCCTGTGAATGGGTTGATTGCGTCAAGGCTTCCTTGGACGCTTCTCTTAGTGTTTTCTGGTTCTGTTTTGTCTATATTAGCTAGTGTCTTGTTTGGTGTGAATAGTGCTTGGTGTAGGAATCAGTTGTTTGATAGAATAGTTCTTTATGCTAGTCTTGTTGTTAGTAGGATTCCCTCTTTTCTCGTAGCTGTGGGTCTGATTATCTGGTTGGCTGGGAGTTATGGTATTCCCTTTGGTGGAGCCTATACGCCTTACACGGATTACTCTGGGTTTGAGTATATCTGGGATGTCTTGGTTCATCTGTTTCTCCCGGTATCCACGTTCTTCATCAGCACTGTGTCTGATTATTACCTCGTTGTACGCAACGGCATGATTGACTCCATTGACAAGCCGTTTATTTTAACCGCACAGGCTAAGGGACTTGATGATAAAAGAATTAAGTATCTACATGCGTTTAGGGCGTCTCTATTACCCTTCACCACCTATGTTTTCACGCGTATGGGTTTTCTTATTGGTGGCGTTGTTTTCGTTGAGTCGGTTTTCTCGTATCCGGGTGTAGGTAGTCTCATCTCTGATGCGGTGGTGAATAGGGACTATCCTTTGATGGATGGGTTGTTCTTCTTCCTATCATTAACCATCATTGTTAGTAATCTTGTTGCGGATCAGCTGTATCCGCGTATTGATCCGAGGGTGAACAAATGAAAACACAGGATTTCATCAAAGAAAACAGGGAACTCATGATGTCAGTTCTTGTTTTATCCTTGTTTATCGTTGTCGCCTTATTCGGTGATTATCTGACGCCTTACACGATTAAGGATAAACCCGGTAAACCACTGGAAGCCCCATCAGATGAGTATCCGTTAGGTACTGACTCTGTAGGGCGGTGTAATCTCACAGTACTGATTCATGGAGCTAGAATTAGTCTGATGATAGGTATCTGCTCGGGGATTATCACGGTACTGGTACTTGGAATGCCAGTTGGTTTCTTATCAGGGTATCTTGGAGGGCGTGTAGATGAAGCTTTGATGCTGTTTATCGATGTCTTCATGTCCATCCCAAGGATACCATTCATCATCGTCATAGCTGGGCTGCTTGAACCAAGCGTCTGGAACACCATCATAGTTATCGGAGTTACTACTTGGTCAAGCACGGCTAGAATTATTCGTTCTGAGACGCTGAGGATAAAGAAAAGTGGGTATATTGATGCCTCGGTTGGTTTCGGTGCAGGTAAGCTGCATCTATTGTTTTGGCATTTTCTGCCTACTTTGACTCCGCTGCTTTTCTCGTCTCTTTTGATGGTTACAGGTAGCGCTATTATGACCGAGGCAGGGTTGGCTTTTCTTGGGATCGGTGATCCCACTACTCATAGCTGGGGTATGAGTATCAGGGCTCTCCTTAACCGTCCAACAAGTTACATGACACAGGCTTGGATGTGGCGTCTACTACCCCAGATATTAGCTATTTCCGGGTTGTTGCTGGCTTTGGCTTCTCTCGGAAATAGCATTGAGAAGTTATTTGGAGTTTCACGGAGGAAATGACTTTGGAGAAGATTATAGAGATAAACGATTTCGAGTTCACTTACAATAGCAACGTTAAGACTACACTACATGACATTAACCTAAATCTGGAGAAAGGTCAGAGCCTCGGAATCACTGGTGAATCTGGCTCAGGCAAGACTACTCTTGGGCTTCAGTTTCTACGATTAGCTAATGGTACAGCAAATGGCGTAATCCGGTTCCTTGGGGAAAATATCCTTGAGTTAGATGAAGA
>CALGBN010000455.1 GCA_937877765.1 Candidatus Bathyarchaeota archaeon
GTTTAATCGACGGACTTTTCATCGTCATCGATCCTATCACAGGAGAATTAATCCACTTTTATAACAGCACCAAAGGAAGCATCCCAACAAACACGTTAAACATAACACGAGAACAAGCCATCAACATAACAGCCACAAGCCCCCTCACAGACCCAGAAGACAGGATAGTATCACAGGAGAGCCTTGTATTAGCTGAGCCAAGGATAATCAAACCAGACTGGGTCAGCCAACTCACCTATATGGGAGACTTCAGGCGCCTCTACATCTCAGATGTGAACCAGACCGAGCCACGGGTCTACTGGATCATTAAATACGAGAAAAATCCAGAAGTTCACGGCGGTTTTACGGGAATCTATCTTGTTAACGCTGAGACAGGGGAGCTAGCCCTCGCTTTAGAGGATTACCCTCTCCTAAACCTACTCTTCAGGGGATATGCTCCTGAAAAAATTACTCTGAGGAGAGGAGGAACCGTCTCTTTCAACATCACGGTAGAGGCAGCGTCCACATTAGAGGCGCAGCTGCCAATCACATTAACAGCAGACAACTTACCAACCGGGATCACTGCCATAATACAACGAGATACTATGCAGCTTTCATGCCAGAAAACAGCTACATTCAAGGTAATACTGAATGCATCACCAGAGGCATCCACAGGAATCCATTTCACTAGCTTAAAGTTAAGACTACTCGGTAGAGGAACCAGTGCCCACTTCGATCTAGAGATAACAGAGTAAGGAGGAACAAACATAAACAAAACGAGCCTGGTGAAGATACCCCGGAGATTGATAATAATCGGACTCTTGGGCGTGGTATTAGTGCTTGGCTACTATAACATCAGACCCCTCTTCTATACGCCATCATACCCAGACAACTTTGAGATAGTGTTCAAATATGGTGTAAGAACCAGAAACGTACTCAACACAAGCGCTGGCACATACACCAAAGACCTGATACAAGACCCACCAGTCACAACCAAACTCACATTAACCTGTCTCTTATACACATCTCCGAGCCCACGAGACCTCTCTACATCTCGTATGCCGTCTTCTGCTTGAAA
>CALGBN010000456.1 GCA_937877765.1 Candidatus Bathyarchaeota archaeon
GTAATCAAAGGTGCCATCCTCGTTGAGCTTCAACATGGCTCCGCCGAAGTCAACTACCGATCCGGGTACTGGTGCTCCTGCGCTACTTGTGTGGTATCCGCGTCCCATGCCGATGCCTCGTCTGTATCTTCCTGTCTGATCCTCGGCTCTTGGTCGTTCATACCATCCGCTCATCTCGGCTCCTGTTTTGAGTATCTCTTCTACACCGCAGCTCTCGATGATAGATTGAACGCTTGGTCCTTGTCCCCAGAAGAGATCACCTTCTCCGATGTAGTTCATGAGTCTAAAGTCAACTGGGTCGATGCCGATCTTGTTGGCAAGAGCGTCCATCATGGTCTCAACCACCCATGTGATCTGGGGGTTACCGTAGCCTCTGAAGGCACACGCTGGCACCTTGTTCGTATAGACTGCTTTCCCCATGTAGCTCTTGTGAGGCAGCTTGTAGAGACTTACCCACCAGCCAACTACACATCCCAATAATGGGTATGCTTGGATCTGGTGACCACCAATATCCAGATAAGCGTCAAGATGACCAGCCACCAGTGTCCCATCCTTTTTAGCGCCTAGTTTGAGCTTGAACACCATCTGGTAGCTGCAGTGGTCGTGCAGGTCTTCCTCACGTGTATAACTGAGTCGTACGGGTCTCTGAGACTTCAATGCAAGGGCTACTGCGATTGGAATGGGTGGGTTCACTTGAATACTGGAACCGAAGCTGCCTCCGAGGGGTACCTTGATGATTCTTATCTTGCCCATTGGGATACCGAATATCTCATGGAGTAGAATCCTTGTATTGTGAAGTGTCTGAGTAGTACTCCAGATAGTCACACCGCCATCAGGCTCAGGACGAGCAAGTACGCTCTTGGTCTCCATCTGAGTATGATAACGCCTGTTGGTCCTGTAAGTATCCTCAACGATATAGTCTGCTTCCTTGAAGCCCTCTTCTGGGTCTCCCTCTGTGATGTCTAGGCTGCAAGCGATGTTATTCTCGATCTTGATCCAGTCATCAGCCAGCATAATATCACTATGAATTGGCTCAGTCTCGGGTTTCATACTATCAAAGACATCATAAACAGCTGAAAGCTGCTCATATTCAACACTAATAGCCTCTATCGCTGCCTGTGCCTCCTCCTCTGACTCAGCAGCAACAGCCATGACTGGTTCACCAACATATCGAGGCTTATCGGTGAGTACCTTCCAGTCCTTGTAAGTGCTTGAAGGCACGCTTACTAGTCTTGGACAAAAGGTGACATCAGGCACCTCATCCGGGGTTAGAGTAAAAACAGTAGGATCAGTAATCTTGGACGTATCGATATTTTTGACTTGTGCATGAGGATATGGACTTTTGAGTATCCTTGCGTGGAGCATGTGCGGTAGGGCGAGATCTGATGCATATTTTTCCCTGCCTGTTACTTTTGCTACGCCGTCCTGTCTCTGGGTGTCCCTGCCCAGGACATTAAACGATTGACTCTTAGACATATTGAGGAAATGGTGGTGTCTTGGATTATAAGAATTAGCTCTCATTGGACACCGGCGTCAATGTATGATTTACGTCGATTACGCCGCGTATTGCCTTGGACTTGTTGACAAAGCTCAGTATCTTCTCTGAGGGCCCCTTAACAAGGAATATCTCGATACAGTAACCTCCCTCAATATGCATATGCATGTTGCCGAAGATCAAGTTATCAAACCCGTTACGTAGATCAATTAACCCAAGATGAGTGCCTGCTTCTTCAGTCTGGCTGATGATTGTAACAGTAGACAATAGTTCTCCACGCTGTATCTTTGTGAGATTATACTCGTTTAATACGTCTCGGATGGCGAGTCGCAGAGCTTCACTTCTGCTGCTGTATCCTGACTCCTCAACAAACTGGTCGAGTCTGTCTAGAAGCTCGTTTGTTAGGCTAACGCTGATAACAGTCATAGGTTAATAAAAATGGTTACCGAATTTATTAATTTCTAATAAAATACCCCCATCAGATAGCATTATATTAATAAAATGCAGTGAGGCGATACAAAGGAAATGGAAGACCACCAGCACCACGATGAGTATGAACAAGATCATGAGCATAATCACGGCGATACATTATGCACCGCGTGTAGCATTGATGGTTCATGCGCATGCGGACATGGCGACCATTCTTGTGCTAATTGTGGACACGATCACAGTCACAGCCACGAGGAGACAAGCTGGACAAACACAATCATAATCGGTTTAATCATAGCCACAGGCATAGTATTGGATTATCTTGGCATCGGTGGACAAGCTTCAACAATAATCTTGATCACAGTCATGATCGTATCAGGGTACAGAATGGCGATAAACGGCGTCAAGAGCCTCCTGAAAGGCAATATCGGTATAGATTTTCTTGTTACAATAGCCGCCGTTGGGGCCACCCTCATAGGTCAATACCAAGAAGCCGCCTTAGTGGTCTTCCTCAAAGATATATCTCTTAAACTGGAGGTTATCGCCTCTGAACGCGCAAGACACGCCATCGAGGCTTTAATGGAGCTACGCCCAGAAATAGCAACCATCAAGACCGAGGAAGGCGAAAAAACAGTACCAGTTAATCAGGTTCTACCCGGAGAGGTCTTTATTGTCCGACCCGGTGACAGAATTCCACTCGATGGTGCGGTAGTTGATGGAGATACATCCGTTGATCAATCCGCCATGACGGGGGAATCAATACCCGTCCATAAAACAGTTCATGACGAGGTATACGCGGGAACCATAAACCTCGACGGCTACTTGGCTGTCAAGACTACCCGAGCATCAGCGGAAAGCATGCTATCAAACATCCTACGAATGGTACAGGAAGCAGAAAACCGCAGAAGCCCCACAGAGACTCTGGTTAACAGGTTTGCTCGGTACTATACACCTGCTATAATCGTCTTGGCGGTCTTGTTCGCGGCAGTGCCGCCGCTACTCTGGGGTGCAGCATTGATTCCATCAATCTATAACAGCCTAGTATTGCTGGTCATCGGGTGTCCATGTGCTTTAACGATAGCCACACCAGTTGCTATGGTCTCGGCTATCACAAGCGCGAGTAGAAACGGTGTATTGATCAAGGGAAGCACATTCATCGAGGAGATCAACCAAGCCAAGGTCTATGCATTTGACAAGACAGGCACATTGACAGCTGGAAAACCAGTAGTAACAGACATAGTAGCCTTTGATGTCAGCCGGGAGGAAGTCTTAGCCATCGCTCAGGCACTTGAGGAGAACAGTAAACACCCAATCGCAGAGGCGATAAAAACAGAAGCAATCCAATGGAAACTGCCAGACTATACAGCTGATGAGTTCCTGAGTTCAACGGGTAGAGGCGTAGAGGTAACCATCAAAAACACCAAATACAGGATAGGAAACCAGCGACTATTACAGGAAAATGGAATCAAGTACCCCCACGCTGATATAGAGACTCTTGAGAAACAGGGAAAAACCGTAGTTGTTGTAAGCCGTGAAGACAGCGTAATGGGACTCATCGCCTTGATGGATCAAAGCAGAAAAACAGCGAAACAAGCCATAAGAGAACTCCGTGAACAAGGAATGAAGGTGGAGATGCTCACAGGCGACAACGAGACCACAGCAGCAGCAATAGCTGAACAAGTAGGCTTCAACGGATACCATGCGAATCTGTTACCAGACGAAAAACTCGGAGCAATTGAGGAACTGAAACAGTATGGTAAGGTGGTCATGATTGGTGACGGTGTTAATGATGCTCCGGCACTTGCAGCAGCTGATGTAGGAATAGCTATGGGTGGTCTCGGAAGCGACATTGCCTTGGAGACCGCTGATATAGTGCTTCTAGAAGATGACTTGACAAGGCTCAGCTATATTCAGCGTCTAAGTAAGACAACTTTGAGTAGAATTATGGAGAACATCACTGTCTCAGTGGTGATGAAGCTAGCTATCGTAGTATTGGCAGCCTTGGGCACCATCAGTCTATGGGTCTCGGTAATCCTTGGAGACGTGGGACTAGCCCTACTGGTGATACTGAACAGTATCAGGATCACCAACGTGAAGCCCGGCAAGCTCAGTAAGGAATAAATCTTATACCTACAGCCTATTTGCTGCGATAACACATGGATGACGAACTGGAACGGATAAAACAGCGGCGCCTAGAGGAGATGAAACGCCAGCTAATGCTCAAACAGCTAAAAGAAAAAGAAGCAGCTGAGCCCGAGCCAGAGAAACTCAAACAACCCACCAACAGAGATATTCTGAACAGCCAATTTGGTGACAGAGCTTGGGAGGTCTATAACGCAGCAGTCTATCAGTACCCACAAGTTATGCCACAAGTAGAGCAAATACTAATAGAAGGTATCAAAACAGGAAAAATCAGGGACATCATCGATGGAGCAGCCCTTATGGGTTTCTTCAGATCCATCGGGATACCAGTTCGGCTTCAGACAACCATCAGGATCAGTGAGAAAGGCGAACTGAAGACACTGGAACAGAAGATGAAGGAAGACATCAATTAAACTTTTCAAAGGCTTTTACAAGCTCATCCTTCGTGGGGATTCGTCCCTTCATCACTATCTGGCTATTCAAGGCGATGATAGGCGCGTTCTCAGTCATGTACTCACCATAGGTATAGTGAGTGACAGTGTCTTCTCCGCTTGTGACAAGAACCATGTTAAGTCGCTCGATGCTGTAATCGATGTCGCTAACATCTACAAACTCTAGGTTGCATTGATCACACGTAATGTAACCTGTCTCCTCAAGGAGGAAATATAGATCATCCATAAGCTCCTTCTCAGCCTCAAGGAAGCCACAGTTCTGGTCACAGCTGGTGCAAGAAGAACAAGCGATACCACAACCTACGCCACATGAATCAGCGTTCAAACGTGGGAACACAGTAACCTTAACTGGCTTACTCATATCAAAGATGGGGCGTTATCGTCGCTATTATAGCTTCCCAGAAAGAGATTAGTGCTTTATTAAATGTATAGCGGTAGCTTTGAAGCTAGCATATATCTCTGTGCCGGGTTTCAGTTCAAGTTCTTCTACTGATTGATGGGTCACAACGGCGCTAAGACCAGTGTCAAGGTGAATCTGATAGATGCCACCCAACTGAGTCACGTTCTCTACAGTGCTTTTTAACACGTTACGGGCGCTGGTCTCAATGGATGCTTTACTGAGTATGATGTTTTCCGGGCGCAAGAAAGCGTAAACCTCACCCGAGCTCAGAGTTGAGGTAGCGTATAACCGATACCCATTGAACTCAACACAAGCTACACCGTCAACATTTTCAATAATATTTCCTTTGATCACGTTATCGACACCAAGGAAATCCGCTACCATCACCGATGAAGGTGTATTGAACACCTCTTGGGGTGATCCTATTTGAGCCATCTCACCATCAATGATAACCGCGACTCGATCAGCGAGTAAGAGTGCCTCGGTTTGATCATGGGTAACATGTACAGTCGTGGTGCCCTGTGCCCTGTGGATTCGCTTTAATTCCTCTCGTAGAGCCTCCCTTGTACGTGTATCCAAGGCGCTTAACGGTTCATCGAGTAACAGAATATCGGGTTCAATCACCAACGCTCTAGCTATAGCTACGCGTTGCTGTTCGCCTCCAGATAGATTTCGAGGATATCTTCCTCGGAGACCAACTATGTTTAGCATTTCGAGTAGTGATTCTACTCGTTTATCTGCTTCCTGTTCTGGGATTTCTCTTATCTCTAAACCAAATCTGATGTTTTCCTCGACTGTCATATGAGGAAACAATGCATAGTCTTGATAGACGAACCCAACATTTCTGTGTTCAGGCATCACGTCACTGCATTCTTTACCTCGAAGCAATATCTCGCCGCTGTTAGGCGTATAGAACCCCGCGATAGTCTCTAAAATCAGTGTTTTACCAGCTCCTGTAGGCCCAAGGATGACAAAATATTCACCTTCGTCTACCGTGAAGCTGACGTCTCGGAGCCTAAAGGTTCCCCAGTCGTGGCTTACGTCTTTGAATGTAATCAATTTCGCCGCCACCTCTCAGAATAAAGTCGGAGCAAAAGGAACACCGTTAGACAGATGATGATCAACATCACAGCGATAGGCTGGCTTCCCTTGAGCCCCATGGTTGTAAACCGGTAATAGATGAGAACAGGCGCAATCATGGGGTAGAAAGCAATAATGACCACAGCTCCAAACTCGCTGATACCACGAGCCCAGCTTAAAATCGCCCCAGATAACAAACTCTTGACAGCTAAAGGCATGGTAACGCGGCTGAAAGCCTCCCACTGATTAGCACCAAGGGTACGGGCTACACGTTCAAGCCTTGGGTCAACGCTCTGGAACCCGTCTCGTGCCGCGTTGATATACAGTGAGGCGCTAACAAATGCCATCGCAGCAACGATACCCGCTAAGTGATCCTCGAAAACTATGCCTATATTGGCGAAAACCGAGCCAAGTGGGCTTCTGCTCATTAATAACACGTAGAGGGCGATTCCAGCCACGCTGTGTGGGATAATAATCGGGACATCAACCACCGCCTCTATGAGACTTTTTCCCCTGAAGTCATGTCTAGCGAGAACATAGGCAAGAGGTGTCCCGAATAGTACTGTGAATATTGTCGAAAGCAGGCTGGCGTAGAGGGTTAAACCAATGGACTCCAATACAAAGGAGTCTGTAGCCGCGTCAATGAGACCACCAAAGTCGAATAAAATCTGTCGTGCTACCATGTTCAGCAACGTGAATACCGTGAATAGTAGCAGAACTGAGCCTATCACTGAGAAAATAATGGATAATGGATAACGGCGGCGAGTGATGCTCATATTAATCCTGTTCACTTATGAAAGGTATGAGGCTTTCTGGTGCCGCATCAAGGTTATCCACCATAGCTGGATTAATTGGTGGTTGTCCAAGCTCTGTGAAAACAGAGTCACCGGTATCATCAATCATGTACTGGATAAACAAGGCACCATACTCAGGATGAAAAGCGTTGCTGGGTACCGTCACACCATATACAATTGGCTTACCCGTGCTTGTACCGCTTATCTTCTTTACTTTTACAGTGGAATAGGTATCTGCGTAGGCGAGTTCGCTGAGATCAATTGATGCTGGTAGATCCAAGTACATCATTCCATGCTGTTTAGCGACGCTGCTATACTCAAAGGCATAATCTAGTCCACCACTCTCAACGAGACTAATTAACTCGACTGATTTGTCTCTGATGGATATTTTATCTGTGTCTGGAGCCAAGTCCTCCATACTACTATCAATTATGTAGACACCATCGACTTCACTGACAGTGATACCACAGTAATCCGAGACCAGTGACTCAAACAAAGAGTCATCACCGTACTCTGCTTCCGCTAGCTGTATCACCATGGGTGTTCTGTAGCCACATGGATCAAGGTTTGGATTACTGAAACCCCATTTCACATCAGGTCTCTGGAGAATCTCGTACCAGTTTTCTTCATTGATCTCATCGGCGTATCGACTTGTCTCGGAGTAGGCTAGGGTCATCTCGTTTTTCGCGAATACGATATACCAGTCAGCATAATTGGGCATCATTATATTTGGAATCAATGAATAATCTGCTGATGCAACTACGTCGGCTAGTTCACCTATTTCTGTTACCTTTTGTACGCATTGTACGCTTCCAGCCGGCTCCAGTTGAACATCCACATTAGGATAATCAGCTTCAAACCGTGCCTCTACTTCTTCAAGGGGCCCCGTGAGGCTTCCAGCGTGGAAAGCCTTGAGAACTATTTCTTCTTCCTCTGGTGGTTCTGTGTTAATGTAACTGTAAACTCCAGTTCCTAGTACTAAAATTAATACGACTGCGATGGGTAGCGCGTTCTTCTTTAACGACATGCTTATCCATGCAAATCGTGTTTGCTCATTGATAAAAATACCGAATGGCTTTTCTATGCATAACAGTTTTCTATTGCAAATCCCCAAATAGGAGAGGCGAAAAAACTGACTCAACCCCTACTAGACGGCTACGGCAGACCCGTAAAAAGTCTCAGAATTAGCCTAACACAGCGATGCGACTTTAACTGCTTCTTCTGCCACCAAGAAGGCGAACACAGCAACGGTGACGAACTCACAGCAAACGAGATCGAGACCATCGCCAAGATAGCCTCAGAGCAAGGCGTACGATACATCAAGCTAACAGGCGGCGAACCCCTCATGAGGCGAGACATAGTCGAGATAGTGCGCCGCGTTAAACCTTACTTTGAAGAAGTTTCTATGACCACAAACGCCAGCAAACTGGTAGAACTCGCATGCAGTCTCAAAGAAGCTGGTTTAGCAAGGGTCAACATCAGTTTACACAGTCTTCACGCGGACAAGTTCAAAGAAATCACAGGTGTAGACAAGAAAGAAGAAGTTGAAGCGGGGATCAAGACAGCTCTTGAGTGCGGTTTAACCCCAGTCAAAATGAACATGGTGGTGATGAAGGGTGTCAACCACGATGAGATAGAGGGTTTAATCAAGTTCAGTAGCGAGACAGGCGCGGTTCTCCAGTTGATAGAGTGCCAAGAACTGGAAAACGGGGTCAAGTACTATGAC
>CALGBN010000457.1 GCA_937877765.1 Candidatus Bathyarchaeota archaeon
TTTCAAGCAGAAGACGGCATACGAGATGTAGAGAGGTCTCGTGGGCTCGGAGATGTGTATAAGAGACAGCAGGTACCTTGCCCTCATATTCGTCAACAAGTGTCTGTGCCATGGTCTGTATGGCATCGGCTTTTCGCCTGTAGAAGCCTGAGGACCGTATGTC
The DNA here is from genome assembly GCA_937877765.1 of Candidatus Bathyarchaeota archaeon. Classification (GTDB taxonomy): domain Archaea; phylum Thermoproteota; class Bathyarchaeia; order TCS64; family TCS64; genus RBG-16-57-9. Next base: position 164 of record CALGBN010000457.1, read on the forward strand.
TTGTTCTAGTTCCTCTCGTGGTACTTTTGCGTAGTCTTCTGGTGTCTTGTATTTCTTGAAAAGGTCTACTGTGATCTTGTTGATCTGTTCATCTGTTGCCTGCGCTGACAATATGGTGGCTACAAGTAGCTCTAGTGGGTTCTTGTGGCTTAGCTCTGTTCCCTCAACATCACTGTATTCTTTTTCAAGCCTCTTCAGTATAGTCTCTGCGCGTTGCTGCTTATCCATACAGTCAGTTATACCATGGTTGCTTAAATGGTTTAGAAACCATTAATTGACGTCCTTCATTGGGCTTACTTGAATACCCTTGTTCCTGTTTAAACGAAAAAAGGAGAAGGAGAAAACTAGGCTTCCCCCTGATCAACGCTGGATAGACCATATTTTGGGTTGGGGGACTGAGCACAGGGGGATATATCCGACTTTACCGGATATTGAGCAGTCTGAGTGGCGTCTCAATGTTTTTGGTTTGGTTGAGAACCAACGCATGTATTCTTGGGACGATTTCATGGCGCTTCCACAAGTAGAGTCTGTTAGTGATTTTCACTGCGTTGAGACTTGGAGTGTGAAGGATCAGAAATGGGTTGGAGTCAAGTTCAGGACATTGATGGATGAAGCGATTCCACAGAAGAAAGCAAAATATGTTCTTTTTGAGGCATATGATGGATATACGACCAGTCTCCCTATTAAGGAGCTTATGGGTGATGATGTTCTTTTGGCACATACTTTGAATGATGAGCCTCTTCCTCAGCCATTAGGTGGACCAGTTAGGCTTGTGGTGCCTCACAAGTATGCGTATAAGTCGATTATGTGGGTAAGAAGTGCCCAGTTCAGTGAGAGAGACAAGTTTGGTTACTGGGAACAAGGAGCATACCATAATAACGCTGATCCATGGCGCAGACAGCGATACAAGTAACCTGAGATTTATATCTGTAAATAGAGCTTCAATGAAGCTATGAACAGGCGCAGAGCTTCAGCGGTTTTTGCTATCTTTGTTGGTTTGTTGATGTTGGGTATGTGGAGCACGCTCATATTAACCAATCAAGTTCCATATCTTGATACTCCACAGATGGAAATCAAGCTGCATATCTTAACTGAGATGTTGACAGCAGTAATGCTAATCATCGGAGGGGTATCTGTGCTAAGAAACTATGAAAAACTAATCAATCTACACTATGTCTCACAGGGAATGCTCATCTACTCGATAATCAACAGTAGCGGCTACTATATCGACTTGGGAGAACTGATTATGGTTGTGATGTTCGGGGGTTTACTAATAGGGACCGTCATCTCGTTGATGTTTTTCAAGGATTTAGCTTGATGCAAGTGTTAAATCTCTTAGAATCAATATATGCTTGATTGTTATGGAGTATGATTATCTCATTAAAGACGCCACAATAGTAGAGGGAACAGGCAAGAAAGCCTACAAGGGAAACCTCGGCGTCAAAGAAGACAAAGTCGTCGCACTAGGAGATATCAAAGGCGACGCGGCAAACACCATCAACGCTAAGGGTCTTACGGCATTCCCCGGTTTTATAGACTCACATAGTCACGCCGACTGGGCGCTACTCTGGTACCCAGACACCCAGAGCCACGTAATGCAGGGGATCACTACTTTTGTGGGTGGTCAATGCGGTGGAAGCCCTGCGCCCCTAGGTGAACACATACGGGTTCCATGGCTCTTGAATGACCACTTGATGGAGTTTGAACCCTATAAATACTATCCAAGGCAGCCGTATTATCCACTTGATACCGTGAATGAGTGGATGGACGAAATCTATGGATGGACACTTGACTGGAATACCATGGGTGACTATTTCAAAGCTGTAGAGAAAAAAGGAATCAGCATCAACTACGCGCCACTTGTTGGGCAAGGAACCATCAGAACCAAGGTAATGGGACTAGACTACAAACGTGACAGCACCCAAGATGAACGCAGCCAGATGCATGAACTCATTCATGAGGCCATGAAACAGGGCTGTATAGGCATGAGCACTGGGCTGGACTATGATCCTGGTGTCTTTGCTAGCCACCAAGAGATCATTGACGCAGTGGCGCAACTCAAGGAATATGGAGGCGTGTATTGTCCTCACTGGAGAAGAACTGGTAGAAGAAGAGGAATATCTGCTGGACATGTGCCCAATGAGAAGATAAGGGCACTTATGGAGTGTGTTGATGTCTACGAGAAAACCGGTGTAAGGCTTCACTATGCCCATCTGAGTACTGGTTGGCAGATATACCCTGATGCACCACCGGCGCTTGAGGAAGCTAACCTGAAAGTAACCATTGACATGATTCTTGAGAAGAGCAAAGGCGACCTAGACATCACATGGGACGCAATACCCTTCTTAGTAAGAGGCGGCTTCAGCGTCATGCCCTACCTCTGTGGGTTGCTTGCACCTTGGCTACGAGAACTAGGTAGCCGAGAAGCATTGGGCAAATGGCTCGCAGTACCAGACTTTAGACAAGAGGTCTTTGATGCAATCCGTGCAGGTAAATGGTTTATCAGGGTAGCCTATAACCCAAACACAAACCCGTTCTGGGCAAAGAACCTAACAGTTACCAGAAGCAAGACCCCGGGAATCGACGGTAAAAGTGTACATGAGATAGCCGAGATGTGGGAAATGGACCCATGGGATGCCTACTGCGAGATCATCGTAAAGGATCCAGATACGAGAGGAGTGACAGGTACCCTGAGCTATAGCCCAGCCTATGACCAGTACTACACCCACCCAAAAGGCATGATTGGACTCGACACCATGGTCTGCGACACAGAATACCAAGCAAAGAGCCCACCCTATAGTATACCCGGCATCAACAGCTTTGCAGCCTACCCCATATTCTTGAACACGTATGTAAAAGAAAAGAAGACCTTTACTCTTGAGGAGGCTGTGCAGAAGATGAGCGCCATGAGTGCAAAGGTGCACAACCTTGAAGGTAGGGGAACCTTGGAGACTGGTGGCTACGCTGATATTGTCTTGATGGACTTACCTAATTTGAAGGTTACAGCAAACGAGGTTGAGCCTAGACAGCACCCAGAGGGAATAAAATATGTTTTCGTCAACGGGGAGCCAGTTGTCAAGGAAGGAAAACACACAGGCGCTAGACCCGGTAGAGTATTACGCAGAGTTTAGCGTTTTTTACCCTTTTTCTCCCCTTTTTTACCAATAATTACTATTTTTACTCCGGCTTGATTTTTTTTATTTAAAAGGAAAATGCTTTTAACTCTTTACAATGCTTACCTTAAACACCAGCGTAAAAACTAGATGAGGAATCTATATGGATAGATCTAATACCGTTTTCATTGGGAGAAAGCCGGTTCTCAACTATGTACTCGCTTGCATGACCTTGTTCAAGTCAGGCCACGAAGAGGTAAGCATCAAGGCTAGAGGACGCAGCATCAGCAGGGCTGTTGATGTAGTGGAGGTCCTCAAGAACAGGTTCATGGCAGACGCACAGGTATCTGATATCAAGATAGGTACCGAGACAGTTGAAAGCGATGACAGAGGACCCTCCAATATAAGCACCATTGACATAACTGTCAAAGCTTAAATAAGACGGTGGAGCATCCTGATTCCTCCTACGCACCGGAGGACCTATTGACGTGCAGATACAGCTATGTGAGTTCTGTTTAAAGAGCGGGATGCTCTGTAACAAGTGCCAAGCAAAGGTACAGTCCGGGGAAGTCAGTGATCAATATATCGAGGTAGCGAAACTACTGCTGGAGATGGAAAACCAGTACCAGTTCCTTCAGAAAGTGAGGCTGGACAACGTCTTAGAAGCAGGCGGTTTTCTAGTACTAATTGTAGGAAAAGGCGACGCGGCGAAGTTTAACGCCGACCCCAAGCTAATCCGCGACTTGGGTGACCAGTTCAACAAACGTGTACTGGTGATAGAGAGCGGCGTCAAGGACAGACAGTTCCTTGAGGACCTATTCGCTAATCAGCATATTGTAACCATCAACATCATCTGGCTACCTGACGGCAGCACAGAGACCCGTGTGGTACTACAGGGACGAGGTAACAGGCGTCTCAGCAAAAAGCGTCTGCAGGCATTAGTCAACGTCGCGAAGACCGTTCGTAATATGGATCTTCGTGTTGAGTACGCCTACTGACCGCCAAACTTTTTATACCCTTTTCATGTTCAGAGTGCCTAACCAGTTATTGGTGTCAAGGCATGTTTGACAACAGAATATACATAAAGGAAGCAGAGAAACAAATCGGCGAGACCGTAACCCTAGCTGGTTGGGTAAGCCGTACACGAGACCTCAAGAAAATCAGGTTCATAGTATTACGAGACCGCACAGGCGAGATTCAGTTAGTAGTCAAATCAAATAGTGATATGTTTGGCTTGAATCTTGGACGAGAGGACGTTATCAGCGTTACAGGT
>CALGBN010000458.1 GCA_937877765.1 Candidatus Bathyarchaeota archaeon
CTCAAGGTGGGCCACAACAGGGGTCAACTGATGCCCCATGAGATGGTTGACCAGCTTGAAGCTCACAGCATTGTAGACACATCAAAGATCAACTTAGACAATATCGATTATGATGTGGATATTCTGATTATAGGAGCCGGAGGAGCGGGTCTAAGTGCAGCTATCCTTGCAAATGACAGCGGAGTAGACCCAGACAGGATTCTGATAGTCCAGAAGCTCCGCCTCGGAGACGCCAATAGCAAGATGAGCCAAGGAGGAATACAAGCCGCAGATAGCCCCAAAGACAGCCCCACACTACACTATCTAGACATCATTGGTGGTGGACACTACTTCAACGATCCCGAGCTAGTCGAAGCTATGGTCAAAGACGGCCCAGATGTAATCAAATGGCATGAAGAACTAGGCGTACTTTATGACAAGCTACCCGACGGCACAATGCAGTTAGCAGCTGGTGGAGGAACCAGCAGACGTAGGATGCACAGTTGTAAGGACTATACTGGAATGGAGATCACACGAGTCTTAATGGACGAGGTTATCAACCGCCAAATAGGCTACGTCGAGTTCACAGCAGCCGTCGAGTTCCTCAAAGACGATGAAGGAAAAGTCGGAGGAGCACTTCTATTCGACCTAGACAGCGATGAGTACAAGGTAGCACGAGCAAAAGCAACCATCCTAGCCACAGGAGGCTTCGGAAGACTCCACATACAAGGATTCGAGACCACCAACCACTATGGTGCAACAGGGGACGGCTTAATTATGGCTTATAGAGCAGGTGCAGAACTTATACACCTTGATAGTACCCAGTTCCACCCAACGGGCTCAGCATACCCAGAACAGATCGTAGGACAACTATGTACCGAGAAGCTCAGGGGAAGAGGCGCTCAGCCAGTCAACGTTGATGGTGAGTTATTCGTTTATCCACTAGAGACGAGAGACGTTGAGGCATCGGCGCTTATCAGGGAATGTTATGGTAAGAAGAAAGGAGTCACAACTCCTTCAGGAATGATCGGCGTCTGGCTAGATACACCTCTTATTGATGTCATTAATGGAGAGGGAACCATCGAACGTGAGTTCGCTGCAATGATGAGAAACTACCACAAGTTTGGTATTGACATCCGCAAGGAACCCATGCTTGTCTTCCCGACACTCCACTATCAGAACGGTGGAGTACATATCAACGTGAAATGCGAGACCGGTGTTCCCGGACTCTACGCGGCAGGCGAGGTCTGTGGTGGCATCCACGGAAAGAACAGACTGATGGGTAACAGCCAACTTGACCTCTATGTTTTCGGTAGAAGAGCCGGGAAAGCAGCAGCAGAATACATCAAGACAGCAAAGGTTGGAAAACTCAACCTAAACCACGTTGATGAATACGAGAAACTGCTAGAAGAGTCTGGAATCAAGACTGATCGCAAGAGCCCCATGATACTACCAGAGTACAGGGGCAAGAAAACCATCGAACACCACTTAACACTACTGTAGGAAAACACCATGTCAAAACCAAAAATAGGCGTATGGGTCTGCGAGTGCGGCGGAAACATAGGAGACGTAGTCGACACAGAGAAGGTAATTGATTCTCTAGGCGACGATGTAGACGTCAAAACTATTGAACGCTATCTCTGCAGTAAACCCAGCGTCGACCAGATAAGAAAAAAGGTCAAAGATGAAGGTCTTGACCGCGTGGTGCTAGCATGCTGTACACCCAAGATGCATCAGACCACATTCCTCAGCAACCTTGAGGAAGAGGGACTCAACCAAGGGTTCCTCGAGATGGTTAACATCAGGGAACAGTGTAGCTGGGTACACAAGGATGACCACGATGGAGCAACACAAAAAGCTACAGACCTTGTAAAGGGAGCGGTTGAACGCGCCAAGGAATCCAGTGAGCTTGAGTCCAAGAAGATGAAAGTGGTCCCTGAAGCACTCGTAATCGGTGGAGGTGTAGCAGGAATCACCACAAGCCTTAGACTCAACGAGTATGGCATGAAAGTACATCTAGTTGAGAAGGAGGCAAGTATAGGTGGACACATGATCCAATACCCGAAGGTGTTCCCAACACTAGACTGCAGTCAATGTATCTTGACCCCAAAGATGGCACAAATCAGCCAAGGCAAGAACATCAACCTCATGAGCTATAGCGAAGTCAAAGAGATCACTGGGGTCCCTGGAGATTTTAATGTCAAGATTTGGGTCAAGCCTCGCGGGGTGGACCCAGAGGTATGCATAGGATGCGGTGCCTGCAGTCAGGTATGCCCCGGAAAGGCCCTTGACGAATACAATGAGGGGCTGCAGGAACGTACGGCGATCTATCGTCCGTTCCCACAAGCGGTTCCAAGCATCTATACAATCGATTTTGATGCCTGTCTGAAATGTGGAGCATGTGAGAGGGCTTGCCCAGCTAATGCTATTGATATCAATGATCCGGGTAAGATTGTTGAACTTAAGGTAGGAGCCATTGTTCTAGCCACAGGATTCGAGCTATTCGATCTCAGTGGATTGCCACAGTATGGCTATGGTCAATACCCCAACGTGGTATCAAGTCTTGAGATGGAGAGAATCCTCGACGTAAACGGACCAACAGGAAGCATGATAGTCGTACCAGAAACAGGGAAAGAGGTAAAGAACGTCACATATGTTCTCTGTGCTGGTAGCCGAGACACTGAGGTAGGACGCCCACATTGCAGTAGGGTATGCTGTCTCTATAGCCTGAAACAAGCACAACTACTACGCGATAGGGGACTAAATGTCACTATTCACTATATTGACATAAGGGCACCCGGTAGAAGATACGAGGAGTTCTACAGAACAACACAAGAAAAAGGAGCCATGTTCGTCAAAGGCAAGGTAACTGAGATCGTACCAGATGGAGATCAGGTCTTGGTGAGAAGCGAAGACATGATGCTCAATAGGATGATCGAGTACCCAGCCGACTTGGTTGTACTCGCGCCTCCAATCATATCACCAGAGGAAAGCCTCAAACTAGCTGAATCACTGCGTGTACCAGCGGATGAAGACCAGTTTATACTGGAACGTCACCCCAAGTTGGATCCCATGAGCACAAAACGTGATGGTATCTTTGCTGCAGGTATGGTAATTGGACCTAAGGATATCCAGAGCACGACAGCGGAAGCAGAAGGAGCAGCAATGAAGGTGGTAAACTTCCTCAGCGGAGACAGGTTGATCGAGCCAAACAAGGCATTCTTGTCTAATCCAGAGGCATGTACTGCTTGCGAGGCATGTGTTGAGATATGCCCTGAGAACGCAATACGGATGGAAAATGATCTACCTGTAATCAATGAGATAATGTGCAGTGGATGTGGAGCATGTATCCCAGAGTGTGAAGAGAACGCACTAGACCAACAGGGACTCACGGATAAGCAGTTGAAGGCAAACATTAGAGGAGCCCTTGAGGGAAGCGAAGCAGAGCTGAAAATAATCGCTTTCGTAGAGAAAGAGATCGCATACACAGCAGTTGATCTAGCCGGTTTAGCGAGATTATCCTATCCAAGCAGCATACGCATTATACCACTTCCAAGCCTAGCACGTCTCAAGAAAGAACATCTACTATACCTGTCTCTTATACACATCTGACGCTGCCGACGAATTAGACGGTGTAGATCTCGGTGGTCGCCGTATCAT
>CALGBN010000459.1 GCA_937877765.1 Candidatus Bathyarchaeota archaeon
CATACACGCCGCGAAACCAGTTGAGTGAGGGGTGAGGCATGCCCGAGGTAAGGCACATCCGTGAGGAGGTCTGGGACGAGCACACCAAGGAGTTCAGGCTCAAGTCACTACCGACGGTACCCGACGTCGAGCTAGCGGAGGTAAGGGACGACCTATCAGTTGCTAGTGGTGGTTCAGCAGTTATTGGGTCGCTGGAGATACCTGCCGGCTCAGTGCTTAGGGTCACGATGCTGAGGTACCTAACCAGCGATGCTAGGGGGGCTATGTACGCAGTAACACAGAACGGTGGGACGATAGACTACCTCTACCTACCAAGCCCAGGAGAGACACTAGTGGTTGAGTCTGTCGAGAGACCGATATACGTCCTTGAGGGCACGGTAGAGTTACTGCTCCTAGCGAAGTTCGGCTCGGTAAGCACTGGCACAATCTACGGAGTAGTAATGCACGGTAAGTACTCCAAGCAGGAGGCACTCAAATACATAACCTAAGCCCCTTTTTTAGTTGATTGAATCTCTAACCGGTTAGAGGGAAAAGAAAGGTAATAAGGGTTTTACACTTCTGCGTACCACGCCACCTTGAGGTCTACCGATGGTGCCGTATCGGTCACTATATTGAAACTCGTGTCCGTGATGTTCTCAACCCAGAGTTTCCCAGGTGGCTGACCTAAAGGCGTTATAAGAACCTTACTAGGAGTTGTAGCGAGTCCATGGTTTACTGTCACCGATGTTGAACCAGCGGGGAGTGTTGCGACACCGCTGTTCTCAGTAACGTATCCATAATTTTGTCTCACCATGTTTTCTGTTTCAGTTATAGACATGTTGTATACTGAGTTGTCTTTCAGGTAATTCCCAACAATCATGTTGTATTTTGATTCACTAACTATACCTCTAGCACTATTTATCACTTTATTGTTTACCACAGTATTGTAATCACAACCAGAACGTACTCTAATACCGTATTTTTTACATGCAGCTATCATGTTATTTTGTATAATGTTTTCAGTTGTATTAGTCCATAATGATATTCCTTCATCTCTTTCGCTTACAACGTTCCCAATGATTATGTTTCGTTTGGATGCATCTGCTACTATACCGTATGACCCAGTACCTATGATTGTATTACCTATAACGACATTTTCATCTGCAAGACCTCCCGAGATAATTATACCCCTAATTGATGGAGCAATTATGGTGTTGAAAGCTATGATGTTTCTAGTAGCACTAGCTGTTGACCCTCTTACATATATATGACGATCTATGTCGCTACCAGTGAAATAGTTGAACGCGATAATGTTATGATGCGCGTTCTCAATCAGTATTATTGGCGAAGCATTATCGGATTTTGGCTCGAACCAGTTCCCTATTACAACATTACCTCTTGATATTCCGTCTCCACCTCTAGTGATCTTTATCGCTGTCTTCATATTGTTTATGAATTCGTTTCTTATGACCGTGGTTGATGTAACATCGTTCTCCATTATTATTGCTGTATCAGATAGCCAGTGGAAGCGATTCAGTACTACTTTATTACTGTAGCATCTGTTGCGGAAGTATAGTCCTATGTCAAAGTTTATCACGTCAAGGTTCTCGAATTTCGAAAACTTTACATCATCAGCTAATATAGCTGTACCAGAACCAGATCCATATAGTTTAATTGACGCTAACACAATCATAGACTTACTTATATGGAAACCATCATCTGAAAACCTTAGAATCGTCTTTTCTCTACTACTACCTACAATCTCTATATATTTATTATCAATATTTATTGGTGAATGCAATTTGTATTCTCCTTCTATGATAATACGTCCACCATCTATAACATCTATTGCTTTCTGTATTACTTCTGCGTGGTTCTCTGACTCAATAATCCTCTCCTTAGTCCTACCATCAACTGCTACTGCCTTTTTATCTTTCCTGTATATGATTACGTCGGCTGGGACTATCGTGAAGTCGGGTAGACCACGCCTCCACCAGCCTGGCATCCAGTCACCGTTTACTTCTTTGTTTTTGGGTTTATTTCCTTGTTTGTGGTTTAGTTGTTGGGTGGTTTTGGTGTCTGTGTGGGGTTTGTTGCCTGTGCTCGTGTCTTTGAGGGGTAGGGCTGTTAGGGAGGTAGTTGCTAGGAAGTCCATGGTCTTAGCTGTGGGTAGGAGGGTTGAGTGGAGCCAGCGCTTCGTGCCCGGCTGGTTCGAGCGCGCGTCAGTACTCATTACTGACGGGGGTTCCAGGGTCGGTCAGTACGTTAAGGTTTGGTTGGTGCGTGAGGGGTTCCCTGAGCCGGACATCGACATGCAGCCCTACAGGCTCTGCCAG
>CALGBN010000460.1 GCA_937877765.1 Candidatus Bathyarchaeota archaeon
GTACAGTATGTATTATTGTTACTATAAATGTAATAGGAGAATTAGAGACTGGAGAAGAAGTTTTTGAGTCTATCCTCCATGGGTTTACCCATGGCATAGGTATTATGCTCCACGCCTTCAAATAACTCAAGGGTAACATCAGCGCCTGCTCTTTTCAATGCAGTAGCCAGAGGGATGGCGTTGGTCTCCGCTGGGATATTCTCGTCTTTTGCACCATGATAGATTATGGTTCTTGGTAGTGGTGTGCCTTTTGCTATTTTTTGGAGTCTAGGCATCGGATCATATGGATGTAACTTTTTGATGGCTTCATCTTCCGAGGTACTAGCCGGTATATCATAGGCTTTGAGGCATACGTCCTTGAATTTCTGTTCACGAATAACAGCAGAAAGATTAGCAACCGCCTGCATCACGGCTACCTGTTTAACTCGCCCAGCGTATGGCCCGAGTACAGAGTTCCATATCAATGCGCCTCCGAGTCCACCCCCCATGAACCCGATGCGACTCGTATCCAAGCCTTCCATCGAGTCCAATTGCTTCAATAGAGCCGCGTTGGCGTCCACTGCACAATTGTTCCCCCAGTGGTCGCCGCATGCGCGGCTTCCAACAATCACCGCCCCCGAGTCAGTCATGACGGCTCTTAGATAAGCAGCTTTTGACGGCGTGTCCAGCCAGTCTGATTCACCGTCTCTGATGTATCCACGTGCTCCATGGTGGTGAATGACTACTGGAGCGGGTTTTGCTGGATCATATCCGGGTGGTGTCCAGATGTAACACCATTCACCGCCCGTTTTGAAGTATTTTTTCTGTTCTCCCTTCATGAGCTTCATAATATCAATCTATTTTGTGTTGATGAAGGTTAAAACAATACCCTCAGCGAAGCATTGTTAAACCATCATTCATCTGAAACCCCTATGAGCAATCTATTTGAACCATATCAGATCAGGGACCTGCTGGTACGAGACCGTTTCATGAGAAGCGCCACCACAAGCGCCTACGCCGACGAGAAAGGCATCGTAAACGATACCATCATAAAACATTATGAACGTATGAGCCGAGGCGAAGTAGGACTCATCGTCAAAGGACACCTCTACATAATGGACAATGGTAAAGCCCACAAAGGAATGGCGGGGATAAGCCACGATGAACACATACCCATGCTAAAGAAACTCACAGACGCAGTTCACAAGCATGATGGACACATTGTTGCACAGATCAACCACGCAGGAGTAACATACCAACCAGATAGAGCCGGACCAAGCAATTACAGTGAAGAAGACTGGACAGCTCGAGAGATGAGCACAGACGAGATCGAGGCAATAATAGAAGGATTTGGCGACGCAGCAGAGAGAGCGATACAAGCTGGGTTCGATGGGGTACAAATTCATGGAGCCCACGGATACCTGATCAGCCAGTTCTTGAGCAGGGATGTAAACAAACGAAACGACAAGTGGGGAGGCAATCTAAAGAAACGTATGAGGCTAGCCTTGGATGTTTATGATGAGGTTAGGGGTAGGATTGGAAATGATCCTGTACTAATTAAGCTCAACAGTGATGACTTTAGCCCAAACGGGTTCACCGTAGAAGACGCAATACAGGTAGCAAAAGCCCTCTCAGAAAAGGGAATCGACCTCATCGAGATAAGCGGAGGAGGGAGAGGACGCAAACCGGAACTCAGAGAAAGAGCACGACACCCGGATCATCCTGAAGCAGACTTTGCTGGACACGCGGAGAAGATCAGAAAAGCCATCAAACCCACACCCATGGCCCTGGTAAGCGGCTTCAAGACGCTAGCAGCTATGGAGAAGGCTGTCGAAGAGGACTTGACAGATATGGTGAGCCTGAGCAGACCCTTCATACGTGAACCCGGGTTAGTAGCGAACCTGAAGAAGGATCAAAAGGAGGCTACGTGTATCAGATGTGATGCTTGTCGGGCTAACTTTGGCGTCGCTATGATGCAGTGTCTACTTGAATAACCGTTTTCGGAGTTTCTCGTAGGCTATTCTTATTTTTTCCATGCTGAGGCCTTCAACTCCTATGATGCCATTGGGGAACAAGGTTAGAGAGGTGATCAAGAAAACCATTGGCAGTAAGCCTTGCCATTTCTCTACGGCTAACCCGAAGAAGATGTAAAACAAGTCCTTTAGCATGTCCTGTGCTAAAGCCACGAATAAGCCGCCGATAATCGCACCATATACATTTGTAACGCCGCCTAGTATTGCGCCTGACATGACGTTAACGATCAATCCATCAGGACCACCAACTGAGACGCTGCTATACATGGTCATAATGCTGCCAACTAAGGCGGATAATGCTCCGCTGATAAACCAGCTAAGAAGATGAGCCCGATGGGTATTGATGCCAATAGTGGCTGCTAGGGACTCGTTTTCAGCTACTGCGCGTAGACCTAGTCCGTTTTTATCCTGTGTTAGGAAGTATTTGAGCCAGAGTATGAGAAGAATACATGTAGCGACGCTAGTTATGGCGATGCCGGGTATTCCACGATATGAAAAGTCAAAATATCTTAGGTTGTAGCCGCGTACAGCGCTGCCTCCTGATACCTCGTATCGAGCCCACCAGTTGAATATGTAGGCGAACTGAGGTAGCACCATGGCGATCACAAGGAAAGTGAAAGTCAGTGTAATGTCCTGATATCCGCCATTACGTCTAATGGGACGCACTATACCGAGATAAAGCCCGACACCTATCAAACCGCCCACAAATGCAGCGAATATCCATGTATCATATGGCTGGAAGTTTAGGAACCGGGTCATGTAGAAGCTCACCATTGCGCCGATGGTAGCGTAGCTGGTGTGAGCGAAGTTGGGGAACCCCTCCATCATATAAGTGAATGTAAAGCCCACGGTCATCATGATCATAAAGACTACGTTTACTACTGTTCCAATATCTATGGGGAGATCAAGCTCATTGTCACTATATGGTGTCTGACCCGGGTAGTGACAGTTTAAAGTCGTTCGTGTATCGTTGAAAAGATCAAAGAGTC
>CALGBN010000461.1 GCA_937877765.1 Candidatus Bathyarchaeota archaeon
CTTCAACGCGACCTTCTCAGGTAATAACTCACGCGCTACTCGGGTCTTGTTCTCGATATAGATATCAGGAACAGCGACGATGATACCAAACCGAGGAGCATCCATCTGGATAAAATCCCAGTTCTCACCAATCATCACAAAACCCCCGAGAATACTAGCCCCAACATTATCAGCATGAGGAGTACCAGCCACAGCACCTTCACCTATAGCAGCAAGTTCAATTGTCTGCTCCTTAGTAAGGCCTAGACCCAGTAACTCATTAACCGCTATCGCGGTAGCGCTTGCTGTTGCCCCAGAGCTTCCCATCCCCTTACCAGGTGGGACACCCTTACGAATCTCTACCTTGAAGCCATGTTTGAGTCCATGTTTTTCAATAATATGCTCAAGGATTGCCCCTGAGCTGTTTTTACTTGGTATTGTTGGAATATTTTCTGCCCCGACTCCCTGTACACTGATCTTGACACCTGGCTCAGATTGCTCGCTGAGTAATACTATGTCGCCTACTCCTTCGATGGCGATGCCGAAAACGTCGAATCCAGGTCCAAGGTTAGCAATACTGCCGGGTGAGTAAACTCTAATTTGTTTTATAGTCACCAGTCACAACTGACACCTTGACGCACCTTAAACACATGATCTGCTTATTAACCGTTTCCAATGGAAAATTGATACAGACACGCGGCCCTGTGTTTATCTATAAAAAAGGTTTCCGTTAACCCTTAAATACCGCAGAAAACCCCAGTTAGGGAGTGAATACTTTTGAAAGAAGAAGTAAGAGCGGCGCTTGAAGACGTCAGACCTCATCTGCAGGTTGATGGCGGCGACGTAGAGCTAGTAGACGTAACAGATGACGGTGTAGTCAAGGTAAAACTTACAGGAGCCTGTGCAGGCTGCCCGATGAGCCAAATGACACTAAAATGGGGCGTCGAGAACTATCTTAAGAAAAAGATCCCAAAAGTCAAGACAGTAGAATCAGTATAGGAGGCGCGTGCCTGACTCTACCATCAGACCTAGAGAAAGCCAAAACCTATGGCGACATATTCCAGTTAGTGAAACGGGCTGTTAATCGTTCTCTTGGACTCCACAGAGTAGGTTTGATGCTGTACTTGGGTAATCTGCCTATCAAGGTTGGAGCTTTTCACCCTATGGGCACAAATGACATTGTTATTAACCGTAGACTATTAGGCTCTGTTGCGAGTTTGAAGCAGAAATCCAATGTCTTCGCTATACTTGTCCACGAGTATCTGCATACCTTCGGGTACACAGATGAACGACAAGTTCGGAGACTCACTTACAAGATTTGTCAAGAGAACTTTGGTAAGGCCCATCCCGTAGTTGAGGCTAGTTTAACTGGTCCATGGGCTCAGATGAGTCATGAGGATTATGAAGAAATAGAGCCTGAGCTAAACCTTGAAATGGTAAAAGATTTCGAGCGTATTGAAGGCGGGTATATTATCTAGTTTTCCTTCTTCAGAGTCTTCTTGGTAATGTTAACCAAGTCCTCTGGTGGAATAGGCTTCATCAATACTTCTTTGATGTCTAAGCCGCCTTTCTCTAAGCCGTCTTTGAAGCTCTGATATCCAGTAATCATGATGATATTGGTATCATCGTTGCTTTGTTTGATCTTCTCAGCTACCTCATCTCCTAGCATGTCCGGTAGGTTCATGTCAAGGATGACTAGGTCGAACTTAGTTCTGTTGATCTTGTAGAGTGCTTGCAGCCCTGTGGTTGCTGTGTCTACGTAGAATCCGACGCTTTGGAGTATAAGTTTGAATGTGCTTGCTAGGTTCTGATCGTCATCAACGACAAGTATGTTCTGTACTCCAGGTTCCATGTCCTGTGTTTGGTCGCTAAGATCGTATTCTAATAAGCTTCGTTTGAGTGTGGGGTCTTTCTGTATTGTCTGGCTTACTATTTCTAGTCTTTCTACCAGTGTGTCGAGTTTTTCCTCATGTTCTCTGAGTATGTTGATTAATAGGTCAAGTACATCTATTTTTTCTGTGAAAGACATCGTATCACTCGCTAACCTTGTTCTGGGAGGTTCAGAGTAAAGGGAGTATAAGACTGTTTTTGCTCGTTGATATGGATCAAAATTCCACATTCTGTTCATTTTGGCATTTTCGGCATCTAAGTACTTGTCTGTAGCCGTGTGGATAGTCTTCTACTATGCCGTGTATAGGGCATTTGAAGGCGTAGAACTGTAGTTCACCGCTCCAGCCGGGGTGTCTGCGTTTCTCGGTTGGTGTTATTCCTAATATTTCTAGTCTTATGCGCTGTATTGTGGTGAGTTTTACCTCTTCTTCTTGGCTTTGCATCAGGTTTATCAGTGAAAAATAACAGAAATGATAATATTGTAACCCAAGTTGTCTATATTTTCTGACACTTCTACTGGAAGCTTTATACTAGTTGGTTTCCGTTTCCTATTGATACTCGTTGAGAAAACAAGTTGATAACTTCAAGTACGTTGTAGAAACAAACAAGCTCATGCGAAAAGACGGATTATTCCTCGTAGCAGAAGGCAAAGAAGGAAAACCCAACACAATGACCATCGGATGGGGATTCCTAGGCACCATGTGGAGTAAACCAGTCTTCGTTGTAGCTGTACGACACAGCAGATACACTTACAAGCTGATGGAAGAGTCCGACAGCTTTACGGTATGCCTCCCAGCAAAAGGAATGGAGGAGGCTTTGAGTGTCTGTGGAACAAAGTCTGGACGTGACATGGACAAGTTCAAAGAGTTCAAGTTCACCGCTGTGAAGAGCGAGACTGTTGATGCTCCATACATCAAGGAGTGCCCAGTGCATTTCGAGTGCAAGGTTCTCTACAAGGATGACTTGGCGTATGATGCACTACCTGAAAGTGTAACATCTAATGTCTATGGTTCCAAGGACATGCATAAGCTATACTATGCTGAGGTAACCGGTGCTTATGCTGTTGAGGACGCTGATAGTAAGCTGATGAAGTGATTAGTATGAAGGTATTAATCGTCTATGATAGTCGTACCGGTAACACGGAGATGATGGCAAACCGTGTAGCCAAGGCTGTTAAGGAGAATGGCTTGGAGGCGGTTCTAAAGAAGGTTGATGAAGCATCAGTAGATGAGCTACCCAACGTCGAGGCGCTCATACTTGGATCACCAGTCTACTATGGATTGCCTACTGGTAAGATCAAGACATTCATAGATGAGTCAGTCAAATACCATGGAAAATTGACGCATCTGGTGGGTGGAGCCTTCTGCAGCGCAGGGGGAACTCATACTGGTTCAGAGACCACAATTCTTGCGTTGACTGAGGCTATGCTTGTTCATGGTATGATTGTGCAGGGTAATCCTCATGGGAACCATTATGGTCCTGCGGCGGTTGGTGCACCAGATGATAAGGCGCTTGAGCACTGTGATAAGCTGGCTGAGCGTGTCTGTAATTTGGTGAAGAAGCTCAACTCTTAATTTTTTTACGAATCCCCTATATACTGGGGCTTGGTTTCAGTGGTTTATCATGAGCCAGTCTGGTAAGCAGCGTAGCAATATTAAGCCCGGTATCAAAGTAAGCATTGTACTGAAGAAGCATCAACGCACAGGGCAGTTCACAGATGGTGTGGTTAAGGATATACTCACCAACAGTAAATCTCATCCTCACGGCATCAAGGTAAGACTCACTGATGGTAAGGTTGGTAGAGTACAGAAGATACTCTAGTTATTTTTCCCTCCAGTTTTCTGGCAGTTTTACAGCGAATCTGCACTCCATGTCACCAGCCATAGCTGATTGAACAACCTCTACTTCAAGTTCCTCACCGAAAATATAGTCATAAGGCTGTTTTAGGTATCCTCCGCTGCAGTGACAGAACTCACTGGGCACAGGATCGCCTTCTAGTATGCTTCGTCGTGCTAGGTGGCAGTGACAAAAATGATAACGCTTCTTCTCTGGATCTGTTTCGGCTAGGTATTCTTCAAACTCGTAGGGTATTTGTTTGATGTATAGTTTGTCGCCTATTCTGCGTGCTGAGAGTCGTTCTTGGTCTGATTTGATGTAATCTAGAAACTCTTGGGTCACCATTTTCCTGTACCAAAGACGCCCATCCCTCATATGCGTCTCAAGAAGCTCAATTACTCCTTCATGGTCTCGTTTGAGGAACTCATCTAGTGTTTTGGATTCCTCGTAGAGTCTGCGTTTTTCTTCGAATGACTTGGGTGGTCTGTTGTGATGGTTTCCTGCTAGTATCTTGACGCGATCCTCTTTGCATAGCTCAGTGGTTATTCGATTCATCATCTCACGCGTGTATTCGGGGAACTCTTCAGCAGTACTGCCTACTGGGGGCAGAGTCATTGAACCGAATACTTTGTCAGCTGCTTCCTTTCCTGCGATTTCTCTGGTTCTCGCTAAATATGATTGGTATAGAGGAGAGCCTCCTACCATCTGGGCAAGGTACAGATACTGGTCTAGGTAGCCTAGCGTGTTGGTGTACATGCAGACTGCGTCGATCCTGTCGAGGGTGTTATGGCCCGAATCCATCAGGCTTTTGACATATTTCTTTACATCATCTAATCTGGAATCCTCAAGTGTGACGTTGTTTAATTCAAGAAACTCAAGGTACTCATTACAGAGCTGTATTGCTTTCTCAATAACTTGCTCTGATAACCCTCTGTGCTTGAGTAATTCTCTATATTTATCCTCATGGGGGATGTTGGGTCTCATAATATCGAACAAAATTATGTGAGTATAAGGATGTCGCCGTCATATGACGGTATTAAAAAAAGTTGGTTCAAGTAGCTTGTATATGATTGATATATTAGACGGAATTTTGGATGCCGATTTAACCGTTTTTCATGAATTCTCGTAGTAGTGTAGTTGCGAAGCCGCCTTTATGTAGCATGAAATCTAGTTGGATTCCTCGTTGATTCTCGGTTATCTCGATTTCCGGCGCAAGTCTACCGAAACGTCTTGTGCCCGTAATTTTCATTCGTTTAAATGTCTTAACTGACATTCCTGATTCTTCAAAGATTTCGGTTTCAAGTTTTGCTGACTCTTCTAATGGGTGTGACATCTTGTACCCGAATATGGGTGCTGTGAAGCTGATCTCCTTGGATTCAAACCGTGGCTGGTCTACTTTGAGGTCGTTTACCCAGAATATGCCTCCCGTTTCATGTTTCTTTGCGATATCTCCCAGAAGCAGTTTATCGAATAATCCTCGTCTTACTCTCTCGGCGATGTACCTGTTGCATAGGTAGCTCTGGTAACTGGCAACCAGTAGTTTGCTCAGCCACCTGTCTTTGAATCGTTTCTCGCCGTTTAGGATTTCCCAGCCCTCAAGTACATTCTTGCCTCTATTAGCTAGCTCAAGCTGTTTTCTAAGCTCAAGCAATGCTCCTGAACTTATTGAGCTTCTCAGGATCCTACTCAATAGACTTACCCCTATGGCGTGGATGATACTTCTCTATGTACTTCTTGGGTATTCTAACAAG
>CALGBN010000462.1 GCA_937877765.1 Candidatus Bathyarchaeota archaeon
AGCGTCAGATGTGTATAAGAGACAGATCTTGAGCCAGGTGATCTCGGAGGTTAGGGGTGCATTGTTGAAGAACCCCTCGTTGTCGAATGTGATCTGTTTCTTCAAGGCCTCCTTGATGTTGGTTATCTCCCGGAGCTTCTCGTAGAGCTCTTGGGCTCGCTGGTAGCTTGGGAGCACATGGCCTCTCATGTATCGGCTCAGTATGGGGGGGCTTAACCCCAGGATTTCGGAGAGCTCCTTGTATTTGTAGTTCTCGCTGGCGATCTTCAGCAGATCCGTGACCATCATCCTATATTTGAGCTCCCTCACCCGCGTCTCGGCCATATTCTCCCTTCCTATCTTAGCGGGCCTGAAGGGATTCGAACCCTTGGCCAACGGCTTTCTTCAACCCATTGAGTCTTAAAAGGCCGATGCTCTACCTTGCTGAGCTACAGGCCCAATCTTTCAAGACGTTAACCCATTTACATCAACAAGGTATATAACTGTTTTTCGTTTTGCATCATTCATTGAATATATAAACAAACAATACAAAAAATCCTCAGCGATAATTCTTATATCATTCACCATAGACAATGATGGATGCACGCGGTTATGGTCTAGGGGTTATGATCTCAGCTTCCCAAGCTGATGACTCGGGTTCGATTCCCGGTAGCCGCACCATTTTTCACATGTTTCTGAACCCGAAAACAATATAGAATCATCAAGCATATGCCTGAGGGAGTCTATTTGAGCGAGGAATACAAGATACTTGAGGGCTTGAAGCCTGAACACTTCCAGCATCCAAGAGATTTAGCGGCTATACGTAATCTAAAACGCGTGAAAGGTATGGATCTTTTCACAAAAAAATTCATGGAGCTTGGCTTCGAGAAGATTATGCTCATTCAGAACATTGGTAGCTGTCTCCGAGTCAGCGAGACCCAGATACCTAGCATCTATAAGATATACAAGGAAGCATGTGACGCGCTGGAGATATCCCCTTACCCTGATCTCTTCATAGAGAACAGTCCATTCCCAAACGCATACACCTATGGCTACACAAGACCATTCGTAGTTGTCACTACTGGGCTCATCAAGGATTTTTCACCAGAAGAGGTTAAATTCATACTAGGTCATGAACTTGGACACGTAAAATGTGGCCACACATTGTATAACACCATGGCCGAGAACCTCACATTGATCATAGGATTCATCAGCGACATGACTCTCGGGATAGGACAGCTAGTAACTACGGGAATTCAGCTTGCTCTTCTTGAGTGGAGCCGAAAAGCCGAGTATAGCGCTGATAGAGCAGGGCTATTAGCGGTTCAGAATATCGACGCAGCCTCATCAGCGTTATCCAAGCTACTGGCACCATCCAAAGAGATCTGGCAAGAGATAAACATGGAAGAGATTCATCAACAAGCATCGGAGTTCGAGGAGCTTGGCGAAGACGATCTAAACAAGATCTACAAGTTCCTCTCCACCCTTCAACTAACTCATCCTTGGACCATTGTCAGAACCAAGGAAATCAATGAGTGGGTTGATGATGGCACATATGAAACAGTGTTATCAATGGACCCTGAGAAACTTGAGGAGATCGCCAAGAAGACGGAACAATTAGCGGCAAATAAAACTCTATGCCCTGATTGTGGCGGCGAGCTTACATGGATCGAACAATACCAGCGATGGTATTGCTACGCTTGTGAGAAATACCCCTAATTTTTCAATTATTTTATAAATCACAGTAAACCAGTGAGCACGAAGAAAATGCCATACTGTAGTAACTGTGGTACAAAGATAACAGAGGGAAGCAAGTTCTGCAGCAACTGCGGAGCACCCCAACAACAGGTGCCCCCACAGCAGCAATACGCGCAGCCACCGCCACCACCACCGTCTCAAACATATAACCAGCAGCCAAATTACAATCAGCCTCAATACGGCGAGCAGGTAATTGGGACCATAGAGGGATGTGCACAAGGGTTCCCAGTCACCATCTATTCTTTATTATTGACAAATAGAAGAGCCATAGCCGCAAAGGTGGGAAGATTCAACGCAAACATGGCTGTAGGTGGAGTAGCGGGCGGAGGACTCGTTGGAGGATTGCTTGGAGCGGGATTTGATGCCACTGTCAATCGTGGGAGAAAGAAGAAGACAGAGGAGATGGCTCATATGACTCCAGAGATAATCTTAACTCAAGACAAGAAGAATTTCCAGATAGATTATGCGAGCATTCAGAGTGTCGAGTTAAGTATGCCGGGTCTGATGCAGACGGCTACTATCAAGATATTCACGCCTGGAAAGGAGCATAAGTTTACTATTCAGACTAGCAAGGAGAAGTTCAGTCCGAGTGTTGCTTTGTACCAACAGGTTCTTCCTGGTAGAGTCTTCGTTAAATAATCTCATTTTTTTATTTCAATAAATCATTACGCTAGCGATATGTTTTAATTATAGTTGTCCAATACAATAACCATGCAATACTGTAGAAAATGCGGTAAAGAACTCGAAGACGATGCAAAATTCTGTCCACAGTGTGGAACAGGCATAAGAGGAACATACTGGGAAGACATCAACGTAGCAGCAGACGATATGCTAAGTAAAATCAAGGAGCTAATCAAAGAAGGCAATGTCACAAGAATACTGATACTAAACGAAAAACAAGAACAAATACTGGAAATCCCAGTAACCCTCGCAGCGGTAGGCACACTTGTAGCCCCACAACTAGCTGCCATCAGCGTAATAGCAGCGCTAGTAACAAGAGCCACCATCAGGATCGAGCGGAAAGACCAACCTACCGACATCGAGTAAACTCCTTATTTATATCCCCACACTCTTTATTTTCAAAATGTCCATCCAGATAATACCAGTAACAGGACTACCAATAATCAAGGAAGGCCATGATCTGGCTGAACTCACAATAAAATCACTGGAAGAACAAGGACTGACGCCTAGAGAGAAAGACGTCTATGTCTTTTCCCATGTTATTGCTTCGAGGGTTGAGGGAAAACAGGTTGACTTGGACAAGGTAAAGCCAAGTCTAAAAGCCCAAGAATACGCTCAAATTACTGGTAAAGACCCTAGACTATTACAGGTTATTCTAGACGAGTCTAGAGGGGTAAGACGCATTGGACCTGGAGTCATTATCACAGAGACCAAGCATGGCTTTGTCTGTGCTAACGCGGGTGTAGATAAATCAAATGTACCCGGTGAGACCATTGTTTCACCTTTACCCGATGCCCCCGATCTTACTTCCAAACGTATCAGAGAACGCTTCAAGGAGCTCGCTGGAGTAAACGTCGGTGTTATCATATGCGATACTCATGGGAGAGCTCACAGAAATGGTGAGATCAATGTCACTGTGGGGGCAAGTGGTTTTGAGGTAATCAGGGATAGGCGTGGCGAGTTTGATCTTTTTGGATACGAGTTGAAGATTAAGCGTACTACGGTTTCGGATGAACTCGCTTCTGCCGCTGAACTGGTAATTGGGCAGAGCGATGAAGGCGTTCCTGCTGCTTTGATTAGGGGATATGACATTATTTTCTCTGAGACCGGGTGTGCACAGGATATTGTGCGTAGTCGGCAGAAGGACCTGTTTCTTTGATCCATCATTTTTCTTGTTAAACTGTGTTCATCTGTGTTCTGTTTTTTGAAATGATCCCATCAATAAAATTAACGTCCCATCAAAGTGTTACATTATTAAC
>CALGBN010000463.1 GCA_937877765.1 Candidatus Bathyarchaeota archaeon
AGAGTGGCTATGGTTTATGCGGATTCTGTCTAGCAAGACTATTATATGAAAAGGGAACGAAAATAAACGAGTAAAAATCACCGCATCAACATTTACAATTTCTTTTGGGTGAAGGTTTATGCCCAGAGTTTACAGGCAGGGAGATGTGATCTTTAAGGAGGTAGATGGTATTCCGAGCTGGGCTGAGAAGGTAGGAGACCGTTTAGAGGTAGAAGGCGAGACTGGAAACAATCATGTCTTGGAGGGCGTCACCGTGTATGATGGTGGAAGAGAGATGTATGTCGAGCTCGACAGATCCGCAGTAGTCATGCATCCCCAGCACAGACAATTGACATTGCCAGCTGGAAAATACGTGGTTTATAGGGTCAGAGACTATTACAGAGGAGATTATGGGGACTAGCGATCTCCGCCCACGCCCATTTTCACCACAAGGCTTAAAGGTTCGAGTGACAAACCCTTTTTGGGTGAAACCATCTTCCTAGGAGTGTTGGATTTGCCAGTAGCACTTGTGCTGATTACACTAGTCGTAGTCTTGTTCGGGTTGAGAAGACGTGATGGTATGCCAGCGAGCGAGAGGTACAGGCAGAAGTTCATGTGTGATTGCTGATGTCTAATCGCATTTTTGGGTGAGAAGGATGCGGGAGAGCGAGGAAAAACGAATAGAAAGGTTGACTAGGACGGTTACGGAAGATCTAAAGAGAGCCTTGTTTGACTTGTATGATCGATGCGGTCAGCCGATCATGAGAGTGTTGAAGGTCGATTACGTCATTGATACTACGGGGGAGTTCGGCGATTACATCCATGTGCTTTTGAGAGGAGAATCATTCAATTCAAGTCACTTGAAAGCCATACAAGGAGCGATATCCAGAAGCACCGAGGGAAAGTTCGGATCTGACGTGTCCTTCAGAGTATCATATGATACAAGGGAGGAACGAGAGAAGCTGATAATCGAAGTTTCGATAGGTTAAAGCGTCATCACCAATATTTTTGGGTGAGGGGGTTGGAAGTTAGGAGGTATGGAAGAGATCTTCTGGTGTATGTTCAGAATGTACGGTTCTCGTT
>CALGBN010000464.1 GCA_937877765.1 Candidatus Bathyarchaeota archaeon
TGATACGGCGACCACCGAGATCTACACCGTCTAATTCGTCGGCAGCGTCAGATGTGTATAAGAGACAGGTATAAATGATTCGGAATAGACAAAATCTTACGGTTTCTCTATTTCTGGCTCGGTTTTTTCGATATAATAGTTAGGTTTTCGTAAGATCAACGAAAAACACATGACAAAACATTAAGCATCATACAAAAAACCAGTAAAAACCAAACGAAACTCCGAAAAAAATCTGCGGCGGAAAAACGTATAGATTCAACGCTTCGTGGAGTACGTTTTTGTATACATTTAGATCAAAACAAAGACGTTTTAGGGTTGATAAACGAAAAAACAAGGGTATTTGCGGCTACGCCGCGTTACCCCCCCCCCTTAGTTGTTGATCAGTTCTGGTAGCTTTGCATCAGTGGTGATATACAGGTTAAGCTCCTTGAGAGGTTTTTCGCAACCCGGGTCCATTAGGTGGGTGCTGTGCATCTCACAGTGTTCGAGCTGATGTAATGCCTTGATACACTCAGTTGCATTAGGGTTGAACACAGCGCTAACAGCCAAGGCATCCAGTACTTCTCTTACATCTAGCGTTTGGTCTGGGTTGTTCATTTGTGCTTTGAGCCGCATAATACTCTCAATGATGATTGGGCTTAGCACATCAATCTCATCGGGTATGCCTGCGAGAATCTTTACTGCGTTTAGTAACGCTGCTGATTCGCTGTGAAGAGTCTTACTTAGTTTACCCGAAACAATAACCGGAGTCTCTTTTTGCCATATCTCTATGGCTGCC
The DNA here is from genome assembly GCA_937877765.1 of Candidatus Bathyarchaeota archaeon. Classification (GTDB taxonomy): domain Archaea; phylum Thermoproteota; class Bathyarchaeia; order TCS64; family TCS64; genus RBG-16-57-9. The sequence goes on from CALGBN010000464.1 coordinate 779, forward strand.
CCTGTGTAGAGGCCATTGTTTCCTTTTGACGGGTCGCTCTTTGATTCGTTCATGGCGTTGTTTGCTGCTACAGCTACTTTCCTGTCTGATGGAGTCACGTCTACCCTTTTCATTATCCTGTCCATTCGTTCTAGAGTATCATAGGTGGTGTTTCCCTCAACAAACTCACGTTTATATTGATAGTAGCGTCTGGTGATTTCTTGTTTACTGGCTTCTCTGCACACCTCATCATCTATGATGCCTTGGTTAGCCATGTTTACCCCCATGTCTGTGGGGGACTTGATCTCAGTCATGGGGTCCCCGGGGGGTACCATCTTCTCTATGATGCGCTTCATTATAGCGAAGTTCTCAACGTCCCGGTTATAGTTGGTAGACTCTACCCCATAGGCTTTCTTGTGCCAAGGATCAACACAGTTATAGTCACCAAGATCAGCTGTTGCAGCCTCATACGCCACATTTACAGGGTGTTCAACAGGCAAGTCCCAGATGGGAAATGTCTCGAATTTAGCGAAACCACTCATAACCCCATTGTTTCTGTCATGATAAAGTTGGCTCATGGCAAAACTCATCTTGCCACTGCCGGGGCCAGGTGCAGTTATTACAATTATCTTCTTTGTGGTGGGTACGTGGTCTGATTTCCCGTAGCCTTCGTTGCTGACAACTTTGTCTATATCATCGAGATAATTGTCCAACTCGTAGCCATAGTAGACCTTGATGTCCCTGTTTTCCAGTCGTTGTTTGAATTTCTCAGCAGCCTTTTCCCCATTATACCTGTTGATGACGACAGCTGATACGTCCAGTCCCAGCAGTCTGAGATCGTTGATGTCTTTGAGTATCTGATCCTCATAGGTTAATCCAAAGTCTCGGCGTATCTTTCGTCCTTCGATGTCTTTGGCGCTGATGCAGTGGACTATCTCAAGGTCGTCTCCGAGTTTTCTGAGCATCTGTATCTTGGTGTCTAGTTTGAATCCGGGGAGTACTCTTGATGCGTGGTGGTCGTATCGTAGTTTGCCTCCGAACTCTAGGTAGAGTTTGTCATAGTGGCTTACTCTTTCTAGTATTCGTTTGATCTGCGCTTCAAGATATTTGTCCGTGTCAAAGCCAATTTGTCGATTCACCGTGTTTCTCCATCCACATCAAAGACTCCAAATTCATATAGAGCCTTATAATGGACGAAAAAAGGGCATAAGTTGTGTATAAAATCTTCTAACCGAGCAGACTCTGCCCAGTCATCTCATCAGGCTTCTTAATATCCATCAAACCAAGGATAGTAGGAGCTATACTGCTCAGCCCCATACCTTCTCTAAGCTCAATATCTAGGAGTGCAGTTTCATCTGAGATCATAATGAATGGTACTGGATTCAATCCGTGACTTGGATTAGGTGAGCCATCAGGGTAAAACATGGACTCAATATTACCATGATCCCCTGTAACTAGACTAACATAGCCTCTCTGAAGCCCAGCGTCAACAACACGTCCAACACACTCATCTACCACAGCAGCAGCCCTGACCCCGGCTTCAAAATTTGCGCTATGCCCCACAAGATCACAGTTAGCATAATTCACCAATATGAAACCATAATAGTCTCGCTCTATCTCGTGCACTAGGTTTTCTGTGATCTTGTATGCGCTCATCTCAGGTTGATCTTCGTAGCTGGGAACTTTGGGACTGGGTACAAGAATCCTATCCTCACCGTGGTAGAGTGTTTCTATTTGGCTGTTGAAGAAGAATGTTACATGAGCGTATTTCTCGGTCTCAGCTATACGTAGCTGTTTAATGTTATTCTTGGATAGCACGGATGCTAAATTGTTTTCTACGGTATGCTGTCTGAAGACAACGGGTAAATCTAGCTCTTGATCATATACACTCATGCAGACAAAGAAAATATCAGGTATTTTTTCTCTTTTAAAGCCCTTAAAATCATCCTGAGTCAATGCATATGTAAGTTGACGCGCCCTATCGCTGCGGAAATTCCAAAATATAAACGCATCACCATCATCAACAGTAGCCACTGGAGAACCCTCAGGGGTGACAAAGACAATTGGCTTGATGTAATAATCGGATAATTCAGGGTTAGACATGTACTGGTGTTCTAATGCCTCGAAGGGGTTTTGTTCCTCTATACCAAAGCCTTGAGTGAGCAACTCATATGCAACCTTTGTACGATCCCAGTTTGTATCCCGGTCCATGGCATAATATCGCCCAATAAATGAAGCATATTTTCCAACACCTTTAGCGTTCATCATGTGCTGAGTCTCGTATATGAAATCAATTGCACTACGCTCAGGCACGTCCCTGCCGTCAAGGAAACAGTGGACAAAAACATTCTCAAACTTGTTTCGTTTAGCAAGGTCAAATAATGCGTGGAGATGATGGGTTGTCCCATGAATCCCTTGGTCACTGAATAAACCGGCAAGATGCAGTTTACCACCAGTCTCTTCCAGATACTTGAAGAGATCTTTGAAGGCAGGCTTATCGTAGAAGCTACCATTGTCTATGGCTCTATTTATCTCCTCAAAGGGCTGCCATACGACCCTACCAGCTCCCATAGTAAGATGACCTGGTTCGCTTCCTCCTTGTGTTCCCTCTGGAAGACCCACGGCGTTTCCGGTACATTTCAAAGTAGTCCATGGGTACTCAGCCATGTATCTGTCGTTGTTTGGCGTATCTGCAATGTAAGCAGCATTTCCAATCGTCTCCTCAGTGTATCCCCAGCCATCCCTAACGACGAGAATGATTTTCCTTTGAGACATATATGCTCTGAATAATCCAATGAGCGTTTAAAACTGGTGCTATCGTCTCAGGTAACTCAAGATTATGGACAATAAGGATAATATAATTAGCAGTGGACTTGTCGCGAAATAAAAGCCATCACGCTTGTAAACCCATAGAATCCACCAAGGCACATGATCAAGCGATGGAAATATTCGCGTTAGATATGGTAAGGCGACGAACAAGACTCCAAGTATGATTAGCATCCAGCCGAGGCTTGTGAAAGGACTGTAATTATCCATCCCTAGAATATTCCTGTACTAGCGTAAATGTTTTAACAACATAGGTAGGCAAAGAAACGGACCGAGGGACAAGTTTGAGGATAGTAATGCTAGGACCACCCGGCTCAGGGAAAGGCACACGCGCCCACATCATCTCAGAACTATATGACCTACCAGTAATCACCACAGGAGACATGCTCAGAACCGCAGTAGCAGAAGGCACAGAATGCGGCAAGATAGCAAAATCCTACATGGATAAGGGTGAACTGGTGCCCGATGATATCGTGAACGGCGTGGTAAGGGAAAGGTTCCAGAAACCCGATGTTGAGGATGGGTTCATACTTGATGGTTTTCCTCGGAGCAAGGGACAAGCTGACGCCCTCGACCAGATACTTGAAGATAATAACATAGAGCTTACACACGTAATCCTCGTAGTGCTTGATGACAAGGTGATCGTTGAACGTCTAAGCAAACGTCGAAGCTGCCCAAAGTGTGGAGAAATTTACCACCTTGAGTCCAAGCCACCCAAGAAGCAGGGCGTATGCGATGTCTGTGGAGCAGCATTGATCCAGCGTGATGACGATAAACCGGATGTTATCAAGCATAGGCTTGAGGTCTACGCTGAGCAGACGAAACCCCTCATAAAAAAATACCGGGATCAAGGATTGATCTTGGAGACCAGTGGAGTGATCCCCATGGATCAGCTTAGAGACCACTTGAAAGAATTATTAGGCTAAGTCTTGTAGCCTATCATTCTGAGGAAATCTTTTCGCCATTTGACGCCTTCCTCATCCTCCAAACCCTTGGGTTTGAAGCCATCAATGACCCCCATTATGCCTCTACCTTGATCAGTATCAGCTACCACAACCTGTAATGGGTTAGCAGTGGCTGCGATTATACTGCATATCTCGGGCACCGACTTCAACTGGTTCAACACATTAATCGGATAGGCGTCTTTGAGGACTATATTGAAGCTGTGTCCACAGCCTAGCTTCATAGCGTTCTCGGCTGCGACTTTTTTAAGCTCCTCATCGTTGCCGTCAAACCGTACCAGACATTCTCCCGATGCCTCACAGAAGGCTATACCGAATTTTATGCCTGCGGCACTGCTGACTAGTGCATCGTATACGTCTTCTACTGTTTTGATGAAGTGGCTTTGCCCAAGAATAATATTTGATTCCTCAGGTATTGTCATCTCGACTATTTTAAGCTCCATAACTCTCAAGAGGAATATTCGGAATCCTGTATAAAACGGGTTCCAAGGGGTACCACGTAAATATCACAATTGATCTGTGATACCTGTGAAAGACGACAAAACCGACACACCAGATGACTTCGGGCAGGACCTAAGCGGCTGGCATGAGCTACTAGGATGGGGTGATGGAAACGATAGCGTTGCACCCTATGTGCCTACGCCTATGAGTGTAGTGCGTAGTATGTTGGAGCTTATTGAGGCTGGTCCAGAGGATACCGTGGTTGACCTGGGGTGTGGTGATGGTCGTATACTGATTATGGCGGTTGAGGAGTTCAAAGTAGACAAAGCCATAGGCTATGAGTTAAACAGTCACTTGATTGAGACAGCTACGTATAACATCAATGAGAAGGGACTAGGAGACCGAATCCAGGTTATCGAAGGTAACTTCATGGAAGCAGATCTAAGCCCAGCGACAATAGTAACCCTTTATCTTACTACTACGGGTAACGCGAAGCTTCGCCCCAAGTTTATGGAGGAGCTTAAGGAGGGCACTCGGATTATCAGCCATGATTTCCCCATAGTTGACTGGGTTACTACATCAGAGGATAATACGCCGATCCGGGTTGGTACGCACAAGATTTTCATCTACAAGATACCCGAAGCATATGAGACCAAGTCAGATGAACCTGAAAAAGTCTCAGATAGATGGCATCGAATAAAGAAAATACTTGAGAGATTAGATAAAAAGTGAAGGTTTTAGTCCTTCCAGAGTCCTAGGGCTAGGGCGATTATCGCCATACGTGCATAGATACCGTGTTTTACCTGTCTGAAGTACCATGCGTTGGGCATATCGTCTACGTCTGTGGTGATCTCGTTGACTCTTGGCAATGGGTGCATGATTACCACGTCCTTCTTGCCGTTGTCTACGATCATCTTCTTGTCCATGATGTAGCTGTCCTTGACCTTGTCGTACTCTTCCTGTGAGGCAAAACGTTCACGCTGGACCCTTGTCATGTAAACTACGTCTAGCCTGTCTCTTATACACATCTCCGAGCCCACGAGACCTCTCTACATCTCGTATGCCGTCTTCTGCTTGAAAA
>CALGBN010000465.1 GCA_937877765.1 Candidatus Bathyarchaeota archaeon
TTATATATAGAGGTTCATGGTTTGAACATCGAACTGAGCCCAGAGTTCTGCGATATTCCCTGCAGAGTATTAATGAATAAACTGCCGCCAAAAGCAGAGGCATCAGAGAAGATAGTAGATCTGACGAACAGACTTCTTACTATTGACTATAAGGCGGTAATAGTGTATGAGGATAAGGAACCAATTGGACTGGTTACATTGAAAGATATAATGAGGTGGCTGGTTCAGACAGAGGATAAAGGTACACTTTTAGCAAAAGACCTTATCACAGTTCCACTAATCAGCGTAGAACTAGACACCACTATTAAAGAAGCATTGGACATTATGGAGAAATACTGCATCAAATATGTGGGTGTCCAAGAACAAAAGATACTCAAAGGGCTTCTTAACGAGGATGGTGTGAAAGAGATCTGCGATAGATATCCTCATTATCTCAGGGAATACAGTAAACTACGGTCTCCAGCCTGAAAGCAACAGAACAAAGATTGAACCAGCGGTCAAATCTGCAGTTGTACCAGGGTTCAATCTACCGTCTTCCTTTTTTAAATTTTCATCAAGTATCCAGAGCTGTTTATTCCCTTCTTCTGAGTCTATTCCACCGAGTTCAAGTATCCATTTAGCTTTTCTTGATATTTTTTCAGCTTCAGCTACGCCATTTTTCCGCGCTATTAATGAATCATGATTTATTGATAATATGTGTAAGTATGTGTCCACGATAGCGCTGTTCACAGAGGTACCATCATTAAGACGGCTCTTCAAGTAAGGGTAGCCTGTCTCGAATATTGTCTCAAACCCCGTCACCCATTCATGACATATTTGATCCCTATCTTTACATAGTTGAAAAATCTGCAGAGGCGTTATGTTGTCATTCTTTATATTCTTGATAGATTCTTTGTCTTGTATGTCGAGTTTTTCTGCTTTTCCAAGGTTTTTTGAAGGCATTGCTTTTTCGATGGCTTGATAGATATATATCGAGTCATCTGGGGTTGCTAATTCAATTACTTTCCTGATGACCTTTCGTAGTTCAGTGATATTCTTTGACTTGGTCCTATGCCATTTTCCTGCTCCTGCTGAGATAGGCACAAACAGCAAAGCGACACCAAGATGTGTATTTCCGCCATGTTGCCATTCAAATATCTCATTAACTGCATCAAGAACTCCTTTACCTAGTCCTGTATTCACGTAGTTTTCGTTTACATATGAACGGGCTGCTAATTCTCCCATAACTGACCCAAGCGCAACGCTTCCAGCTAGAAAATGCTCATAACTTGTATCAGGGAAATCATTGAGTCTATGAATATTCCCGGGCTTCGGATAAGCAGAGACCTCTAATAAAGCTGCTAGACTTGCACAATTAGCTACTAGTTTTGAGGTCTCTGAATGCAAGGTTCTCATAAAACTGCTTCTTATTAGCTTATAAGAACGGTCCTACGAGTTATCGATATGGAGTACTCAGAAGGCGACTACATCCAGACTACTGATGGGTTATTCTTTGCAGTTAAAGGTGGAAGACATGACGCTGACCTAGTAGTCGCTGTCTTGAGGTACATTCCTGATATTACCGGTGATAGGGTGCTTGATGGGGTCAATTATAGACGAATATATGATCTCAATGATTCAACTAAGTATCTCTTATCTAGCTACCCTTCATATATTAGCAAAATACCTTGGCTAGGCTTAGAAACCCAATCAGTACCCACTTCAAAGATAACCAAGGTTTACAACCCAAAGGAAAAACTAGAAGAAATCCTAGAAAATCCAAATACGGTACTTAAAAAGAGAATCAAGAACTTTGTAGAAGCGCTCTCCTCTACAAGTGGCGTCAATACTAGTTGTTATGGGTTATCTGGGTCCTTATTAATTGGATTAGACAACGAGGCATCAGATATTGATCTAAATGTTTATGGCGAGATTGAAGGACGCAAGGTATATGCTGGGCTCAAGAAGCTGCGTCAAAACATGGAATGGATAACCGGTTATGATTCTCTCTCGGTTGAAGATGTTCTTGTCTCACGTTGGGGGAAAACTGGTTTAGATTTAGAGAAACTGAGGACCATAGAATGTAGGAAGATACTTCATGGTAGGGTCTTCGGAGTAGATTATTTCATCAGACTTCTACGCGAAAAAGATAAATCGACATCAATTCCTCTAAAATCTGTTACAATTAGAGCAAAAGTGACAGATTCCTCAGAATCCATATACACGCCTTGTACCTATCGTGTTCAATCCATGTCAAATGAGTACCCTGTTGTCGAGTTGAAAAGCTATCGAGGTAAATTCACAGAACAGGTGGAAAAAAACGACATAGTTGAGGTTAATGGAATCTTGGAGAAGGTTACTCGTGATGCTGAGGTTTTTTTTAGAATTATTCTTGGTAGAGCCGAGGATTATCTTGTTTCTGTTGATTTAATTGGATAATTATTTGTAATTCTGAGTCATAGTAAAGGTATTCCTCGTGATGAACTATGAAGCCATCTGATCTAGAAGATACTCTACAAAGACTAGGGTTTACTGAAAACAGTATCGTAGAGATAATAATGCTAACAAAGAACCCAGATGGCACCAACAACCTAGCCCCAATGGGCGTAATAAAAAAAGGCGATCATCTTGAGGTGAGACCATTCACAACTAGCCACACTTATAGTAACCTAACACAAAACAACATAGCCTCACTCAACATAACCGATGATCCTTTCCTATTTCTAAAAACAGCCTTCAAACATGAAATAGAAACGGAGACGATCATATCTGAGCTATCATTTGAAGGCTCAGATGCAACAATAATAGCTGAAAAGACCGAGGAGAACACCTTTTCTAGCTCCCAAGCATCTATAATACTTAGACCAAAACAAGTTGTTATTCACAAAGATTCCCCAACTGTGTATAGTCGAGGACGTGCTATGGCGATAGAGGCAATAATTCACGCAACAAGAGTACCTGTGTATCATTCTATGGGTGACGAATCTAAGGTACAGTCTCTTCTGCAGAATATGCGTTATTGTTTTAATATTATTGAACGAGTCTCAGGTGTTAATTCACACGAGATGCAAGTTGTAGATACTCTGCGAAGTTTACTGGAGCAATGGAGGGTTTCAATATGAAACTACGAATCAGCACACCCTCACGTTTGCATTTTGGCATCATAGATATGAGAGGAGACCTAGGCAGAATTCACGGTAGCATCGGAGTATCAATAAAGAAACCCAGACTCGTGCTAGATATAAAAGAATCAAAAACAACCACAATAAAGGGAGCAAGAACAAACAGGGCACAAGAAATCATAGAAACCTTAGGTGAAGCATATGATATACGAACTGGTGTAGAAATAACGATCCATGAGGATATTCCAGAGCACTCTGGTTTTGGCTCAGGAACACAGCTCTCTTATGCTCTAGGTATGGGAGTAAACAAATTATTCAATCTGGGCTTGACTGTAGAGAATATCGCTGTCAGGCTTGAGCGAAGCAGGATATCTGGTATTGGCGCCTATGGGTTCCAGAAAGGCGGCTTCATAGTAGATGGTGGACATGATGTTCGGGATCGTGACAAGGTTCCTCCTTTGATATATCATCAAGATTTCCCCGAAGACTGGAAATTTGTGATCTGTTTACCAAAAATCCATAAGGGATTCAGCGGAGAACAGGAACAAAAAGCATTCAAAAAACTCGAACCACCTCCAGCGGAGACAGTGACGTCAGTATCTCACATCGTTCTACTCCAGATGATCCCATCTATCATAGAGAAAGACATAGAGGTTTTCGGAGAATCAATGACAAGTCTTGATACCATGTTCGGCGATTACTGGAAAAAAATACAAGGCGGAACATACACTCACCCAAGAATAGGTGAATGTGTAAATCACTTACTTGAGTGTGGTGCCTATGGCGCTGGGCAAAGCTCTTGGGGTCCGGCTTTATACGGGTTAGCTGATGGAGCGAAACATGCCCGGGTACTTGAAGAAGAGATGAATAGGTTCATCAATCTAGGGGGAGAGGGGTATGTCTTTGTTACCTCCGCTGATAATACTGGGGCAGTAATAGAGGAAGAAATATGAGTATACTCATAGTAACTGGAAAACTCGCAGAAAAAACCATTAAAGGACTTGTCTCAGACCTTGAAAAAGATGTAGATGTTTTGGCTTTACCTGTTACTGTTGCTTCATTTATTACAGCAAAATATGCAGCTCATCAACTCATAAAACACGATCTATCAAGTTACGATATGTTGATCATGCCCGGGTCAATAAGCGGCGATCTATCTCTTATTGAAGATGCAATAGGGATACCGGTCTATAGGGGACCAATTCACGCAGCAGATCTACCCCTCATATTATCTGAGAATATACAGTTATCCAAGATCCAACCAGCTAACGAACTAATCAAATCAAAGTTAGAAGAAAAAGCACTAGCAACGATAGCAGAATCAGAGGAACAATGGAGAGAGATTCTAACTAAACAAGGTGGCTTACTAATCGGTGATCTACCAATTTCTCAAGGACTCCCCATGCGTGTAATGGGCGAAATAGTTAACGCTCCAACTCTAAGTCTCGATGAGGTATCTAAGAGAGCGCTCTACTTTGAGTCACAGGGAGCAAACATAATCGATATCGGTATGCTAGCAAGCAACCCGAAGCCGAAATTAATACCCAAAATAATCAATACCATCAGAGAGACCGTTGATCTCCCGATTAGTATTGATACATTGAATGTTGATGAGATCAAGGCTTCTATCGATACTGGCGTCGATATGATTCTAAGCCTAGACTTCGGTAACATGGAAGCCATTGCTCCTCTCGTCTCGAATGAGGCAGTTGTAGTATTACCAACAAACATGAGCCGGGGAATATTGCCAAAGAAAGCCGAGGAAAGAGTAAAACGATTATCCGAGGCAGTAAAAATACTTCAAGAGGTTGGAGTTCAGAAGATTATCAGTGATCTAGTTGTCGAACCTCTATTGACACCCGGATTGCTTGAAGGATTGAAAGCATATCAGTTATTCAACCAGTCACATCCTCAGATTCCTCTGCTTTTTGGCGTAGGAAACGCTGTCGAACTAATAGACGCAGATAGTCCCGGTGTTCACGCCGCTATGATCGCGTTAGCTAGGGAAGCTGGATCATGTATACTACATGTTCCCGAGTACAGTGTCAAGGCAAAGGGAAGTGTCTCTGAGGCTGTTCATGCGTCTCGGATGATGTTTTTAGCCGAGAAAAGGGGCACCGTACTAAAAGACCTTGGGTTGGACTTGCTTTTGTTAAAGGAGAAACGGTGGAAGGAGCTTGATTATGATGCATCAGAGGAGGAAAATGCTCGAATCCTTCAAGGGGTAGGTGAAACTGAGTATTACCCTGACAAAAAAGGTTGGTTTAAGATACAGATAGATAGAAACGCCGAGGAAATTGTAGCAATTTATTACCGGTCTGGAGGCAAGGAACCTGATACGATCATACGAGGAAAAGACTCACGTGTCATATACCAGACAATAATCCGAGAGAAACTGATCTCAAAATACGATCATGCAGCATATCTGGGAAAGGAACTTGAGAAAGCAGCGATAGCGCTCAAGATTGGGCGTTCATATGTACAGGACTCACCGCTATTCTAATATCCTGATTATTGTGATAGGGAAATGTTCTACTGATTCCAACATCTCCCAAGTCACTCCTGTAAGCGATGTATCCATGTTCTTGCTCATGCTCCAAGCTGTTCTCCCAGCACCTCCACCACAGAGCCTATGAAAAAGATGTGCAAACCAGAGAGCTTGATCAGGGTTCAAATTTGCTCCAGATACCGCGATGGGTGTCTGACGGGCTTTTAATTGAAATAACCTGCCAAATATGAATGTTATAACGCCTCCAAAGTGGATAAGCCCCATCGTATCAACGTCACGAGGAGCCAAATGCAGGTTTCTCCACGAAAAACTCGTATCACCATCCACTATCATAACTGTGACCTCAGCTCCAGTTTCCCTCAGAATCCCTTCCCTTATCTTTTGGGCTATTTCTCCGGGATTTTCAAGGGGTAGACTCACAAACGCGTATGGAAGGTTGCTTGCATCTATCCCTCCTTCGCTATAGTGTCGTAGGCATTGTAGTAATCCTGTTTTTTGAAGCGCTAATTGTTTGTGGGCTGCCCCCTCTTCAACTGGGTAATCTCTTAGGTTCTGCAAGGTCTGCTCTTTCAAGCCAAGAGTTTTCCCTAATGGTCCCCCCCAGACTCTTTTTGTCCATGTTTTAGAAAGAAAATATGCGACGTAGCTGGGTTTTATCTTTGATTCATCTATTATATTCCCTGTTGCAGTGGAGATGGCTTTCTCGCTTAATGCAACTATGTCGCCTGTTTTGATGTAGTCTTTTACCCTGTCTGTTACCTTTGTATAGATGTCTGTACCGGGTTTCCAGTACCTGCATCTCAGCGTGAGGGTCTTGATGTTCATTCTGTACGCCGTTATGGTTTATAACGTTCTATTAGTAACTCTTCAAGTTCTTTAACAGCTTTAACCGCAAGAGAATTTGGAGCATAATCAATAGTTGGTATGCCCTCCATATCGGCGTCAGCTACAGATTGATCATATGGTATCAATGCAATAACTGGGACACCAAGCTTCTTCATTTTTTCGTTGATGAATACTTCATCTTTGTCTCGCATCACCTTGTTTCCCACCGCAAGTATTGTCTTGACCTCGATCTCTTCCGCCATTTTTAGTATCCGTCTGACTGTATCCACGGATTTCATACGCGGCTCTATGACTACTATCATCGCATCCATTCTGCGCGCGGTTCCCCTACCAATATGCTCTAATCCAGCTACCATATCCATAACCAGAATCTCGCCACGTTGAATCAACATGTGCTGAAGTAGGACTCTGAGAAGTGCGTTTGCGCCGCACATACATCCTGTCCCCCCGCCTTTCACGGTGCCCATAACTAGAAGCTTGACGTTATCAGGGGCATTTACGCCGAATCTATCAACTATATCATTTACCCTTGGGTTCATGTTGAAAATATTTCCTAGGGCTTCCTCGGGAGATGCTCCTGTTTTCTCTTTGATAAGCGCCTCATTACCTGTGAGAGGAACAATCTTGTTAGCTGCCTCATACTCCAAGCCAAGACTATAACCAAGATTCAGGTTCGGGTCAGCATCTACAGCTAAAACACTGTAACCGTCTCTTGCTAACAGCCTTGCTAGAGTCGCTGATACAAATGTTTTCCCGACTCCTCCTTTTCCCGCTACGGCTATCTTCATTTATTTCACCTAGTATCCTACTTTTTCGAGGATTTTCTTTACTGATTGATAGGCTGGGCTAGTTTCAGGTAATTCGAGTAGTGATTTGCCTTCAAGGTTGTACTCCATGATCTTTGGATCTTCCTCGATTTTCCCTAGATATGTGAAGGGTTGTTCTGCGGCTTGTTTTTCAAGGCTCTGAGGGAACCTGTAACCTCCTACAAGGTAGTAGTTGTCGAACTCGATGTCTACATCATTCATTATCTTGTATGATCGTGCAGCATTATCGAAGCTCTTCTTGCTTGGATCAAGAATATTGAAAACATCTTTTACTTTCTTGGTAATTCTCCTGTTCAGATGCTCAACACCAGCAGGAGAGTCAACAATAACATATTGATAGTTTTTACCCCACATGTCCATTATCTGACCAAGAGATCGGTCAGGCAAACAATAACATCCAGCTATCCATTTGGTGCCAACACCAATAAAGTCGAAAAAGCCTGTACCTTCATAGAGACTCTCCTGAAATAGAAATGGCTCGATCTTGTCCGTGGGAGTCATTCCACTCATTCTCGCCATCTTTCGTTCCTCAAGTATCTCGGATAGAACATCGGCTATGCTGCGTTTCTTTTGTCCCTCCAAGTCGATGCCTATCATTTCTGCGAGGCTCTCATCAGGATCAGAA
>CALGBN010000466.1 GCA_937877765.1 Candidatus Bathyarchaeota archaeon
AATGATACGGCGACCACCGAGATCTACACCGTCTAATTCGTCGGCAGCGTCAGATGTGTATAAGAGACAGACCCTATGGTGATCAGTGATGAGGTCGCACGAACAAAGGGATTGATGCAACTAGAGGACAGCGCAGTCACTTGTAGGTTTAACACGAGGATGAACCACAAGCGCCTCGCTGAGGCTATCTCCGCTGCTACAGGTTGGGATATGAGTCCAGAGGAGGCTTGGGATATTGGGCGACGAGCCGTGAACTTGTTGAGAGCTTTCAACCTGCAAACAGGCATATCAAAAGAATACGATAGACCATCACCGCGTTATGGCTCTACACCAATTGACGGACCAACAGAGGGCGTAAGCATCATGCCCCACTGGGATAGAATGCTGGAAAACTATTACGAGAAGATGGGCTGGAACAGCGAAGGTGTACCCACTGAAAAAACGCTTTCAACTCTTGGTTTAGAATGGGTCTCCGATGATCTAGCGAAACTAGAATAGGAGCACAAGTCCACCTATCACAATTAGGAGTGTACCTATTCCACTCCTCAGTGTAACTGGTTCTCCGAAGAATAACGCTGCGATTATCACAGTGAGCAGTGGATATGTAGCTACTAGGCTTGCACTGAGGGCTGCTCCAGACTTGTTAATAGCCGTATAATAGAGGTAATGCCCAATTGCGAAGCTAACAACTCCCGCTAATCCATAGAGCATTCCACTGCGACTCAAAACCGCCCCAGTGATTCTGCCACTAACTGCAAGATAAACCAAGAATATTGCACCAGCGGCAACACAGCCTATGCCTGTTCCCGTCATGGGATCAACGCCATCACCTGCAGCTTTTACAATAATCGCTTCAAATCCCCAACAGATAACAGCAAGTAACGCATAAACCCAGCCTTCCAAATAATTCACCACACATCACATGCCTCTATTAGATTCAAGTTTTGTGATCACTCGACATCGTTTTATCCCCAGAAAACACCATTTACTCATGAAGAACCTAGTAAAACGAAAACTCAAAGCCGGAAAACCAGCCCTCGGAACATGGGTAACAGTAGGACACCCCGATATGACAATGTATCTCGCTGACATGGGATGGGACTGGCTAGTATGCGATATGGAACACAGTGCCTTTGGCCCAGAAACATACCACTTCATGGTCCAGAGCATGCTCTGGGGACGAGACAAATGCATGCCAATGTGCAGAATCCCATGGACAGATCTCATCTGGATCAAAAAGGTGATGGATGCCGGCGCTACAGGCATCGTGAGTCCAAGAATCGAGACCAAGGAACAAGCAAAAGAGATGGTCAAACTCATGAAATATCCCCCATGGGGAGAAAGAGGAGCCGGACCAAGACTCGCGGCCTTCCGGGACCCAGACTACTTCAAGACAGCAAACGATGAGACTCTCGTAGTAGTTATGATCGAGACAGCAAAAGGAGTTGAAAACATCGAGGAGATATTCAGCGTGGAGGGCGTTGACGCCTGCTTCGTAGGTCCAAGCGACCTAAGCCTAGACATGGGCATCCACAAGGACTACACCAACCCCAAGTTCCTAAAAACCCTAGACAGGATAGTTGAGGCTGGACGAGACGCTGGAGTAGCACCGGGTATGCACTGCTTCACCACTCCGGGGCCAACAAACATCAACGAGGCGCTGAAACGTGGATTCCTGTTCTGTGCGGTAAACAGTGACTCTGCTTATCTACGGAATGGTGTTAACGCTGCCTTTGATCATATTAAAGGCTGGAAACCGGGTGAAGCCGGGAAAGAGGTTGATCTCTAACCCTTCCAAGTTTCTTCTTGAACTGGTTCTGTGAAGTATTTGTGGAATTTCTTTGGTAATGTCTTGTAGTCTATTGTGGCTGCTTTTTCTGATAGGTCCACTGAGTTGTATGTGTTCCAGAAAAGTATCGTGGAATTTGATTTTCCCTGTTTCTTTAGCCAGTCTAAACCGCCGCCTAATGCCTTCCCTGTGTATGTATGCTCTAGTTCAATATCTTCAAGTTCCCGCATATCATTAACGCATTGGCAGCCTAAATCAGTGAATGCGGCATAGTCCTCACCTAGGTAATCTCCTAAAAGAATTAGTTCTTCTTCAGATACATCAACGCTGGGCACCGTAGAATCATATTTTTTCATAAGCTTAATGATGTCCCCAATCATACGCTTCATACGCCACTTGGTAACGAGCCAAGGATAAGCTACCCTAACAGCTACTATCTTAGTTTTTAATCCAGCTAGTATACAGCCGAGTTGCAGTCCCGCGCTTGTGCCAATTGAGCCACAAGCAGCGATAATATAATCAGGCTCTGGGCACTCTCCGTTTTCAATCTGCTTCTTAAGTTCAAACCCGGCGTTTACAAACCCCATGTTTCCTATTGGGCTACTTGCCCCCGCTGTGACGAAGTATGGTTTTCCCCCGTTTAGCATTGAGCCTATGTACTCTCCGGCGAACGAGAGTATCTCTGATAGAGTGTCTTTGGTGTATACCAGTTTGATATCATAATATTTGTCAAGTAGAAGGTTTTTGCGAACATATTTCGCGTTAGCTTGATCCATCATGATACCTGTAACCTTGAAACCCAGTTCATGTCCAAAGATACCCGTAGCTAATACCTGATTACTACCCGCTCCCCCCAGCGTGATTAGCGTCCTTTTCCCCTTTTTCTGGGCATCAGCCAACATGTATTCAAGTTTTCTAACCTTGTTTCCACCATAGACAGGGCTTGAACGATCATCCCGTTTGATATAGAGATCCGTGAACCCCCGTGCTTCGCCCATCTTCTCCAGTTTCTCGACTCTCGTGGGATATGAGCCGAGACTTATCCACGGTATCTTCTCTAGACCCGGAAAAAATTCATTGATTACTGGCTTCAATTCATTATAATCTAACTAATTATGGTTATAACACTAGCGAGCACGCTCAGGCGGCTCAGCTATCTCAATCCTATGCCCCTCAACGAGTGCCAACGCGATTTTTCTTCTTCCCCTCTGCAAGAGCCTCCAGATGGTGCCTCTGCTTACTCCCATCCGTTCTCCTGCTTCTTCTTGATTAAGATTTTCGAGGTCTGCGAGTCTTATGGCTTCTAGTTCTGCTGGTTCTATTTGGATTGGTTCTCCGTTGGCTTGTGGTTCTGGGTTGAATGCTTTGATTTTTGTTGTGTGGTTTATGTATACGGGGTTGGGAATTCTTCCGTATCTACCTCTTCTTCGTCTTCCTCGCATCATAGTGTTATTATGTGCATTATCACAATATTTAAATAATTCCGTGCAATAACACACAATAACAAAGTGTGCAAATGCACACAAAGGAAAGAAAAGAAAATGAGATACGGAAGAAGAAACCGATACCCCGGCAACGGACCATTCAGCGACTTACCCCCAAACCAACGCCCAGGCTTCCTCTACGGAGGCGGAAGAGGACGCGGATTCAGGGGAACAGACCCCACAAAATGCGCCAGATTCCCATGGCTCCAAAGATGGTGGTGGGCAAACCCTGATGCATCCGTTGACCCAAACACAGCAGGAGCGGCCCCGGTCGCACCCCTGGCATCAATGATGCCACAGGCACCGACAAACGAAAAAGAGTTCCTAGAGAGCCAGCTAGACTATCTAGCAAAGGAGATGGAACAACTCAAGAGTCGGCTAGAGGAATTGGGTGAGACAGAAACCCAATAAACATCCTAAACCCTTTTTGTGATAACTATGAGAATCGCAGTACCATCAACGGGAAACCGAAAACTCAGCAACAAGATAGCAGATACTTTTTCACGCGCACCAATATTCACGATAGTAACAATAGAAGATAATCAAATCTCCTCCACAGATGTAATACCCAATCCCGGGGAGAAACTCGAACGAGGCGCAGGACCACTCGCTGCAAGAACACTCAAAGACAATAATATTGATGTCCTCCTGACCAATGATATGGGCCCCGGTGCAAAAAACATCCTTGAGACTCTCGGAATAGATATTTCTATTGTAGATAAAGAAAAATCTGTAAAAGAGTTAGTGGAAAATTATCTGGCATTAAAACAGTAGACTGCTGAATCGTTTCCAAGTCTCTACTATAGCCTTTGCGGCTGGTGAGTCTGGGCTAAACTCAACTATGGGTGTTCTCTGGACCATTGCCTTTGTTACTGTAGGGTCAAATGGTATCATTCCAAGTAGTTCGATGTTGTTTTCTTTACAGAACTTTTTCAAGTCAGCACTATGTTCCTCGTTGATATCATACTTGTTCACGATAACATATGGCGTGATCTCAAAGTGCTCCAACAACTCCAGTGCACGTTTCAGGTCATGAATACCGCTTAAAGTAGGCTCCACAACCACAACAGAGGCATTAACATTAGCAATACTAGCAATAACAGGACAACCTATGCCCGGTGAGCCATCAACAAGCACCAAGTCTTTCTCTTTTTCCTCGGCGATTTTGCTCGCGTTTTGCCGTACTTGAGTTACGAGTTTGCCGCTGTTTTCCATTCCCGGGGTTAGTCGTGCGTGGCTCATGGGTCCGTACTTGGTTTCGCTGATGTATGCGTGTCCCGAGACCCTTGGGTTGTATTCTATTGCTTCAACTGGGCAGTTTACTACACAGACCTTACAGCCTTCACAATGGATTGGGTCAACGATATAATCCTCTATGGCGTTAAACCTGCATACCTCCACGCATTTTCCGCACTGTATGCATTTCTCAGGGTCGATGTATGCTACATTCAATCCCATGAACTCGTTGGTCTCTTTGATCTCTGGGTTAAGCAGTAGGTGTAGGTTGCTTGCATCAACATCGCAGTCCGCGAATACAGCGTTTTCGCTTAGCGTAGCGAAGCACGCGGTGATGGTTGTTTTTCCTGTTCCGCCTTTGCCGCTGAGAATTGTTACCTGTTTCATTGGAGTTCCTCCTTGATGCGTTCAAGTAGCTGTTTGAACTTTGGTTTCCACTCAGTCATCTCGTCAGTGAACGGGGTTCCACGGCTGTATAACTCGGCTATGTGTCTATCGTAGGGTATTTCCATTATAATTGGTATGCCCATTTTTTCACAATACTCGTAGACTCCTCTATCTCCTATTCCCGCAAAGTTCACTACCACACCCAGAGGTATCCCTAACTGCCTCACTACTTCAGTGGCGACCTCCAAGTCATGTAAACCGAATGGAGTGGGCTCAGTAACCATTATGACATAGTCTGTGTCCATCACAGATTCTACTACTGGACAGGCTGAGCCGGGAGGAGAATCGAGAATCACTAGGCCTTCTTCTTTTGATCGTTCTTTGACCGCTGCTATGATAGGTACCGCTATTGCTTCACCTATGTTCAATTTACCGTAGACTAGCTCGATGCCTTTTGCGTTCCCCGTGAATATCTCACCGATGCTACGGGGTTGTTCAGTTATCGCGTTCTCTGGGCAGACTAGTTTACATCCCCCACAGCTATGGCATAATTCATTAAACACCATAGCGGTCTCGCCTGCAACGAACAACGCGTTATATTGGCAGAACTCGGCACACTTACGGCAATAAGTACACTTTTCCTCATCTATCACAGGAACCAGTAACTCAACTGGTTCACTTTTTATCTCTGAGGGTTTAAGAAAAATATGATCATTTGGCTCTTCAACGTCGCAGTCGAGCACTTGATCAGCGCCTACGCTAAGAGCCAAATTAATAGCAACAAGTGTTTTGCCTGTGCCGCCTTTTCCGCTCGCTACCGCGATTTTAAGAGATTTAGTGTTCATAGCTCTCAGCGTGAAGACAGCCTTCCGGTAGTTCCCGAAGTTTACCCTCCACATAATTTTGGATACTATTCTCGGTGCTTTCCTGTACTGCCTGTAGAACCGCTACCGTGCTGTTCTGGAATGCCTGAATCGCCTTCATTCCCATACCTGCTGATATCACTATGTCAGCTCCCATAGCCATCATACGCTCAGGGGGCAAACCTTGTCCACCAAAGTGACTACTATCATTTGGTTTGATTCCCCTATCTACTATCTTTCCTGATTCCACATCATACCATGCGAAATATGGTGCTCTCCCAAAGTGGGCTGACACTAGTTCTCCTTTTTCATCTGCTACTGGAATTACTACTCTTACCATATCATTTCACCGTCTATCTGGGGCGTCCTCCGCCTCTTCCCCGTCCCTGACCAAAGTGGCCTCCGACGGTTGGACTGCTTACTTTATTGAGTTGGCCCTTTTTAAGGAGTTCAACCGCTTCTTTTACGGTTCCTGATTGGACTGTGTAAATGTCTACGCCCGCGCCTGACAAAGCCATATGGGCGTTGGGTCCAAAATGCCCGCTGATAACTGCTTTAACTCCTAGAGATGCCACTTTTTGTGCAGCTCCTATGCCAGCGCCGTGTGCCGCTGATACACTCATGTTGGCTACTGGTTGTGCTTCCATTGTTTCTGTGTCCACAATTAGGAATGTACCGCATCTTCCGAATCTTGGGTCCATCATCGAATCAATTGTGTTTCCAGTTGAACTTACTGCTACCTTCATTACTCTACCCTCTTTTGTATCTCAGCCACAATATTAGAGAATACCTTGGCAGCCGGAGAATCCGGGTGACTAACTACAAACGGGTTCCCAGAGTCGCTGTCTGCCGCTATCCTTGGGTCCATCGGTATGCTACCTAGTAAATCAACGTTCATTTCGTCGCTTACCTTGGCTCCGCCGCCCTTACTGAAGACCTCGATCATTTCCCCGCAGTGGGGACAGATCATTCCCGCCATGTTCTCAACGATGCCGAAGACGGGTACATTCATTTGTCTGGCGAATGTAACTGCTTTTTTTACTACTCCTTGGCTTACTTCGCTTGGGATTGTAACAATAACCACTCCATCCATCTCGGGTAAAAGCTGAAGTATGCTTAGACTCTCATCGCCTGTACCAGGAGGTAGGTCAACCAAGAGATAATCCAGTTCTCCCCAAGCAACCTCACCGAGAAACTGCCTGATTGCACCCATCTTGAGCTGTCTCTTATACACATCTGACGCTGCCGACGAATTAGACGGTGTAGA
>CALGBN010000467.1 GCA_937877765.1 Candidatus Bathyarchaeota archaeon
ATCACAAGCGGTGCTCTGGTTATCTGCTTGGTTTTGATATTCCTGTTCGTAAGAAACCCAGCTGAGGCAGAGCAGTAACCCTTTATTTTCACTACATTGGTTTGTAGCGCTGTAACAAGTTTTATTACTGTTCGTTTACCCGAATTCTTATCTTCTGGATTTGGAGCTACGCCGGCTGTTCCTCCAGATGAGGTGAATATATTTGACGGAGAACAATGAGGAAAAACGGGGAATGTTCTGGTTCATCAGGGGAAACATACGTACCTTGATGATTTGCAGAGTCCTCTGGAGCTGGAGCACAAGTATCGTCTACCCCTACTTTAGTTTGTATATTATTCATCTAGGGGGCACCAGCAAGGAGATAGGGCTAATCAATAGTCTTGGAATCATTGCGGGCATGGTTCTATATCCGGTTGGAGGATACCTCGCTGATCGCGCTGGTAGAGTCAAACTAATCGGATATAGCACAGTCTTCTATGCGCTTGCCCACGCATTCTTCGTCTTTGCACCTAATTGGCAGTGGCTCGCAGTAGGGCAGTTCCTCAGCCAGTTTCTATTATTCTACGTACCTGCTATGAACGCGTTAAGCAGCGACAGTCTACCTCCGGGGGTACGTGGTAAAGGATTCGCGGTCATGATGGCTGTACCCGGAGCAATACGCATCATCAGCCCGGTGATGGGTGGCTGGTTAATCACCTATTATCAGAATAACTCTGCACTCACCGAAGGAGCAGCTATTGTACAAGCAGTTAGGCTTGCATGGGGAGTGGCCTTCCTAACAGGCTTGCTTGTAGCTTATCTGCGTTTACGATACTTGACCGAGACCATTGAGGCAGATGAGTCTGAGAGATACTCATTCAAGGACGCATTCAAGGTCATGAAGGAGAGCTACCAAAGCATCTGGGAGAGCATCAAATGGATGGATCGAAGCCTACGGGTTATCGTTGTTATCGAGATGGCTGCAGCTTTCTTTGTGGCGATGAGTGGTCCTTTCTGGGTGGTATTTGCCACAGAGACTGTGGGTCTTTCAGCGCCTGCTTGGGGAAACATCAACCTGATTAGCGGTTTGGTTGCATTGGTTTTTGCGTTGCCCATGGGTCAGATTGTTGACACTTGGGGGGCTAAGAAGAGTATTTTAATCGGTATGTTCAGTGCACCCGTAATCATCTATCTCTATCAGTATGCTGGAGGCTTCTGGGGAGTAGCACTTGCATTAACTGGTATAGCCCTCTGTAACAAGATAATGATACCCGGATTTAGCACGCTAATTGCAAACATGATACCTAGACACCGCCGAGGAAGACTCTACAGTATCATGGGTGAAAGAGGTGTACAGATAAGCTGGGGTAACTTCTGGGGCGGAGGCTTCCTAATATTCCCCCCAGCAGCATTGGGTGCATGGGTAGGTGGACAAGTATATGCAATCAGCCCGAATCTTGTCTGGCAGATCACAAGCATAGCATTGTTTATCTCAGCAATTCTGATTCTGCTTTTTGTAAATGAACCTGAACAGGCTCAAATATAATCCATTTCTCTACTCAAATAATATGTAAAAGGGTAGAAAAGGAAAAATGGGTTAGATAACTTGAGGAGTTTCTATCGCTGATATAGGTGGATCAGGTTTTCTGCCAAAGTACATGAACACAATGGCTAATCCCTGAAGTGCTGCAACTATCCAGAACGCCTGAATATAGCTTCCAGTAGTATCATAGATCCAAGCAGCAAACGTCGGGTAAGCAACATTTGTGATAGCTATGAAAAACGTGATGTATCCTGTGATTGTCGCATATGCTTTTCGTCCAAAGTAGTTTGCTCTTAGACTTGTCTGTGCTGGGATCGTAATCCCGTAACCTACACCAAAGAGCAGCGCAAACACCATTATCATTGGTATTGATCTCGCGTAGATGAAAACCACCAAACCGAGTGTACGAAGTAAGTACCCGAACATGATATACTGACGCTCAGTGAACTTGCTGCCGAAAGTTGCTGTTAGGAATCTGCCTCCTAGACTGATTGTTGCCATCATGCCCAGTATTCCCGCTGCGGCGAGGGCGTCTATTCCTAGGCTCTGGTGATACGCCATCTGGTGCATTGTTACCATGGCTAGTGTTCCACCGTTAAGCATGAACGCGATCAAGACCATCCAGAAGCTTCTCGTTTTCATTGCTTCCTTTGGTGTGAAATCGTATCCATAGTCTAGTGTTACGACTGAGTCCTCATCTCCTTCGTCGCCATTTGTAGGTTTATCTCCGTCAGGTAACATACCATAGTATTCCGGTGGATTATCCTTCATCCAGAAATATGCTAAGGGTAAAGCAATTAGTGCCGTAGATATTACTATGAATATCAGAGCTGTTCTCCAGCTGTAATTTTCAATGATCCATGTCATAATGGGTACGATAACTGGTGCTCCCAAGCCACCCCCAATGGTTACGATACCAATTGCTCTGCTACGGTCTCTGTGGAACCATTTCGCTACTGCACTGTTTACCGTGTCATATAGTCCTAGGTTAAAACCTAGACTTACCACGAATCCCCAGACAATTATGAACTGCCATAGGGTCTTAACAAACAAAACCGCGATCAAACCACAACAAGCAATAATCGTACTTATGATGGTAATCTTGCGTTCACCGTACTTGTCGATAGCCATTCCGCCAAAAGGACCTTCTAGTCCTCCCTGAACGCTTCTCATGCTAAAAGCGATACTCAGCTGGGTTCTTGTCCATCCGAATTCTGATGTTAATGGGAGCAGTAAAGCACCCATGCCATAGTACCAGCTTC
The DNA here is from genome assembly GCA_937877765.1 of Candidatus Bathyarchaeota archaeon. Classification (GTDB taxonomy): domain Archaea; phylum Thermoproteota; class Bathyarchaeia; order TCS64; family TCS64; genus RBG-16-57-9. The sequence continues at coordinate 2,785 of CALGBN010000467.1, forward strand.
CGTATCCCCAGCATGCGATGATTGCTCCAGCGATAACTGTCTTCCAGCCGAAAAACATGTTACCCCAGCGTTCTTTAATTGATGAATTATGGGTCATACCCCCGTACCGGTCGGACAATCATTTATAAAATATGCCTTTTAAATCAGCGGTTTTTACATTTTTTTTGTTGAACCTAATGTTATTCGGTGTAAACGGGGTTCTCAGTGTGTTCAAATACATTATATTGTTATAGATATCCATGAAACCAAAGGTCCTGATATCCCCTGACACCAACAATGTCCCAGTTGACGTATCAAACACATTGAATGAACTCGCAGAAGTAGAGTACGTAAAACGACCATACGATGATAAACTCAAGAACGCTTACGCTGTTCTTGTTGGAACTGAGCCAATTGGGGCAGAGTATCTAGATAAAGCCCCTAAGCTCAAACTAGTAGCCCGATTTGGCGTTGGATACGATTCTGTTGACGTCGAGGAGTGTACAAAACGTGGTATTATTGTCACTCATACTCCCGAGGTTCTCAGTGGTGGTGTAGCCGACCATACATGGGCATTGATCCTCAGCTACAACAGGCATATCCCATTAGCTGATGGCTTCACAAAGACTCGTTGGGCTAAACATGAGGGCTATATCCCATTTGGCTGGGATACAGAGGGTAAGACTCTCGGTATCCTTGGGTTAGGTAGGATTGGTTTAGAGGTCTTGAAGCGGGCTCAGGGGTTCCCAGTTGATACCATTTATCATGATATTTATCGTCGGGAGGACCTTGAAGAAGAATATGGTGTGGAGTATGTCTCATTTGATACGCTTCTAAGCCGCAGCGATATTCTTAGCATCCATGTAGCATTAACAGACTCCACCAAGGGAATAATCAATGAAGCCGCCTTCAACAAGATGAAACCCACAGCACTCATAGTCAACACGAGCCGTGGACCAGTAATCGATGAAAAGGCGCTAATCAAGGCGCTTGAGGAAAAGAAGATCGCTGGAGCGGCGCTAGATGTATTTGAAAAAGAACCAACTCCCCTCGACAACCCGTTATTACGGTTTGATAACGTGGTTTTGACACCTCACTGTGCTAGTGCAACTTGGGAGACCCGTAGAAAGATGGCAGTACGGTCCGTAGGGAACGTGAAAGCATTCCTTGAGGGAAAGCGTCCACCTCATGTGGTTCCCGAGCAGCGTGAGGTAAGCTTCTAGGGTCTATTTCTTTAAATTTCCAAAACGTAGCTTAGTTTGATATGACTGGTCTGCAGGCGAACCTAGTTGTCATGGTTGTCTGCTACCTGTACATTGTATTGGTTATTGTGGTTGCGAGTTACCTGAAAAGAGGGATTTTAAGCCCAAAGGCGAGTAGAAAGTTTCTCCACTCCATGATAGGCAACCTACCATTAATCATGCCATACTTCACAAACAGCATATTCCCCTTCCTCGTAGCCAGCCCATTCATCATAGTGACTTTTCTAGTCACACCCTACAGTCCATCCAAGTGGATCGCCGAGAAACTGAGTGGTCTAACAGACATAACCGAGGAGGGGCATCACACTGGTCTAGTCCTGTACGCCATCAGCTACAGTGCCTTGGCGTTTCTTTACGGTACAACTCCCTACGTTGTAGCGGCTGGTATTTTTCCAATGGCGTATGGTGATAGCACCGCTGCACTGATTGGTATGCGGTATGGAAAGCACAAGCTAGGTAAGAAAAGCTTGGAGGGCTCTATGGGTATGTTCCTAGGGAGCTTTATCAGTCTAACACTCGGTATGTTATACTTCTCAACAATCTACGGCTTCACAGCATCATCCCAGATACTGCCAGTACTCTTCGTCTCCATAGTCGTAACCATTGTAGAGTTCATCAGCCCTAGTGGGCTTGATAATATCGCGGTTCCTTTGCTTGGGTCATTAACCTTCATCCTCACGGGAGGTGGAGTCTGATGTTCATCGTTTTTGACGGATTGGATGGATCAGGGAAAAGCACACAAGCAGAACTATTGTGCAGCCACCTAGACGAGTTAAACAATAGTTATGTCCTCAGGACTCATCCCTCAGATGATAACTATTTTGGGCGAAATAGCAGGGAATACCTGCTCAAGCAAGGTAAGGTGGCTCATGTCTTTGCAAGCTTGTTTTATCTTTTGGATGTTATTCGCTCAATCTTATTGTATCATGGGAAACCT